>CAZLTJ010000021.1:4685-26468 GCA_964562425.1 uncultured bacterium | reverse complement strand
AATCACAATCACTCTTTTCTATTATGGTGGTATAAACAGCTATATTTTCAACTTTTTATGGCATTCAAATATCAAAATTAAGCAATTACATCGTTAAACAACCTATAAACATGCATTCAAGAATTATTCATCTCGATAAATCCTCTTCTAATAATGAATTAACGTAATCATTTCCTATCCTTCTTAATGCTCGAATAGCCTTATATTGCCTGAAAAATTTTTACTGAATCATTATTAAATGTAGATTTTTTTTAAAAACTTTTATATTTTATTAGATAACTTAGATAGGATTAAAGATTAATTAATCATTAAGCTTTGAAAAGGAACAAATGAATTGGAAGCTTCTCAAAGAACTTTCTGACGAACCTGGTGCTCCCGGCTATGAGGAGAAACTCAGATCAATAATGATTAGGGAATTTAAAAACCTAACTGATGAAATAAGCATTGACCCAATGGGAAATGTAATTGCGCATATCCCTGGGATCGGTTCAAAATTAATGATCGACGCACATATGGATGAGGTTGCCTTTATCGTCAATTACATCGACAAAGAAGGTTTTATAAGAGTAATTCCACTTGGAGGTATCGACCCGAAAGTATTCTATGCAGAAAGACTTATGATTTGGGGAAAACGTCCAATTGTTGGTGTTGTTGGTTCTATACCACCACATATTACAAGAGATAAAACCGAATCCGAAAATAAACCTACTCCTATTGAAGATTGCTTTATCGATACTGGTCTCGATAACAAAACTGTGTTAGAAAACATTTCAATAGGTGATATTGTGACTTTTGAGGGAAATTGTATTGAAACGGAGTTTTCATTTATTGGCAAAGCTTTCGATGATAGAGTAGGCTTATTTATTATGCTTGAATCTGCAAAGATGGCAAAAGAAATAAATTGCGACCTCTTTTTAGTTGGAACAGTTCAGGAAGAAAGGGGTCTAAGAGGAGCATATACACCAGCATATACTATAGCTCCACAGTTAGGTGTCTCTCTTGAAGGTACGTTGTCTAACGATTTGCCGGGCGTGCCAGAACATAAGAAATTAGCAAAGCAAGGGCATGGACCAGAATTACGGCTTTCCGACCGGACTTTTATTGCCAACCGAAATTGGATAAATTTTCTATCGGAAATTGCAGCAAAAAGAAATATTAAACATCAACTGATTGCAAAAAAATTCGGTGGCACTAATGCTGCTGTAATTCAAATATCTCGAGGAGGAGTTATTAATGCTACTCTATCAATTCCTGTGCGATATCTCCACTCAGCTCAAAGCATTGTGAGAAAAACCGATATAGAAAATGCAGTTGCCCTAATGTCAGCTCTTCTTGAGGAAGTGTATAAGTTTAACATAGAAACGGATAGTTTCTCATGAAACATATTAGATATATTATTTACATATTAATGGTATTAATTTCCATAGATTGTGCAGGAAAACCTAAGAAAGAAATAACTATACCCAGATCGATCGTTCCCAAACAAATTCAACAGATTATCAGTCGTGGCGAATTCGCAGAAGCTGCTGTTCAGTTAGAAAATTGGCTTTCCACTTCGGACATAACTAAAAACGACTCAACACTTGTATTACCAACTCTCGCTAAATGTTATATCGCCTTAAAAGATTGGGATAAAGCCACTCAAATTTTTAGAATACTCGAAAAAAAAGATGAAAAATTTTCATACTGGTGGAAAGAACTCTCCTCTATTACTTCTGCTCCGGAATACGGTTATAATGCTCATCGACTGTCTGAGGGAATCAACTCAAAAGACAATGAGATTCTACCCGCAATAAGTCCTGATGGTAAGAATCTATTCTTTGTTTTAGAGAATAGGAAAAATCGCGATCAAGACATTTACAATTCGTCTCTAAATATATCACAAATATGGACAAAAAGAAATTCTATAATATCCTTGAATACGAAATATGCCGATGCAATTTTATCAATCTTTAATAATGGAAATTCACTTCTACTATTAGGCACTTATAATAAACATGGAATTAAATCTCCAGGATTTTCCGTATCCAATCGAACTAAAACAGGTTGGTCATTCCCCGAAAACTTAAAAATTAAGGGATACAGCACCGAGAACAAATTTATCAGCGCCACAATATCTAGAGATGGGAAAACATTACTATATGCGCTTGAACGTGTCGACGGATTCGGTGATTTGGATATCTATGTTTCCTTTATGGATGATGAAGGAGTTTTCAGCAAACCGATGAACCTTGGCAGTCAAATAAATACCCCCGGAGTTGATGGTACCCCATTTTTAGCCCCCGACGCAATTACTCTTTACTTTTCATCGAGTGGTCATCCCAACCTTGGAAATGGAGATATGTTTGTTACACGCCGACTCGACAATACTTGGACAAATTGGGAAAAGCCAAAAAATCTTGGAAAAGAGTTAAATACCATATTTTGGGATGCCTATTACACTGTTCAAGCTGATGGACACTATGCTTATTTTTCATCTGCAGGATACAATACATTTGGTGGTACCGATATTTTCCGGGTTGAGCTACCGAAGGAACTTCGACCCAAATTCCCATTATATATACGAGGTAATGTTTCGGATACTCTTGACAATCCTCTAACTGTTAAAATAACCATTTCAAGTTCATTAGATGAAAATGCAGGATCCACAACTTCAGACGGTGTTACTGGCAGATATTCGATACAGACTTTCTCGGATCAAATATATTCACTCACCGCTTTATGTGAGGATTTTGATACTTTTCATGCAAAATTGAATCTGCAGATTACACCTGAAGATACACCAATTGTGTTTGATATAAGAATGAAACCGTTCGATTTTAATGAAATGTTCGAGGCTAATAATATTTATTTCGAGTTTAACAAATGGGAAATTAAAACCGAATTTAACCCGGAATTGGAAATGCTTGTTAGAATTCTGAAGGAAAATGAATATCTTTTTATAGAAATTTCAGGTCATACAGATTCCATAGGAACTGATAACTTTAATCTAAAACTTTCAGCACGGCGAGCAAGTGCAGTTGATAAATGGCTCGAAGAAAAGGGGGTTAATCCTGAAAAAATTTCAGTAATTAATTTTGGTGAACGTGTGGCGATTGCTGATAATGAAACAGAGGAAGGAAGAGCATTAAACAGACGTGTGGAATTCAGACTTATTGAAAAAAATAAACTAAAATAAAAAGCCATATAACCACAAGAAAATTTACAGCATGAAAGCTGTATGAAAGGAATATAAATGAGACTGATATTTATAACAATTTTGCTCTTATTAACGTCAATTTTTGCAAGCGAGGATTCTAAGAAACCACCCGAGGAATTTAATGAAGCACTGAAATTATTCGAAGAAGGTGATCTTGAGGGTGCAATTGAAATGTGGCAAAAAGTTCTCGAAATTGCACCAGACCTTGGTGCTACATGGTTTAATATGGGCATAACATATGATATGTTGGGCAACGATTCTCTTGCAATTATCTGCTATAATAAAGCAGCAGAACTCTCACCACACAATCCGGATCCATGGGTATATATGGCGCAATTATATAGAAGAAATGATAATTTTAAAATGGCTCTTATTGCATTTAATCAAGCTATTCAACGGGACAGTGAAAATGCATTTTTATACAATTCGATGGCAATCACATATGATATCGCTGGCGAATACAATCAAGCAATTAAAGCAATAAGAAATGCCTTAAAATATGATCCTGAATATCTTAGTCTATACCTAAACCGAATGATTATCTTCAACCATCTTGAGTGGTATGATAGTACTAAAGAAGCAGCATTTGAGTTTATTAGTAAGCAACCCAATGAACCCATTAGCTTTACTCAACTAGGTGTTGCCTATTATGAACTTAACCAACCTGACAGTGCGTTATGGGCTATCGACTCAGCACTAACTATTTTTCCTGAATTAGGCATTGCACATTATTATCGAGGACTTATTATGCTTATGAAAAATGATAGAGAAGCTGCAATAGAAGAAATTATACAAGCAATTGAATTAGATGATGCCTATAAAAAAATGGCAAGAGAAGATCCAGAACTTGATCCATTAAAAAATGACGCTCAACTAAAAGAATTAATCTCAAATGAAAGCGAAGAATAAAACTGCAATAATTGGCGCTGGTGCATGGGGAACAGCGTTTGCTATTCACCTTGGTCGTCTGGGGCACTGGCTTGACCTATGGTGTTATGAAAGTAATGTCGCAGAGTCAATATTAGAATTCCGGGAAAATAGAATATATCTACCTGAAGCAGTTGTTCCCCGATCGATAACACCAACCAATGAACTTCAAAAAGCTCTTAAGGACAAAGAATTGGTTTTCTGGGCTGTGCCCACTCAATTTTTAAGCAATATTGTCGATTTATCATGCAAATATGTCTCGTCTAACACTATTCACATTTCCTTAAGCAAAGGTATTGAAAGGAAAAGGATTCGTTTTCCAATACAAATTCTTTCAGGAAAATTTGGTGATAATAGATGTGGTGTGCTCTCAGGTCCGACATTTGCAAATGAATTAGTACATCAGAAACCCACGGTAATTGTGTGCGCTTCAAGTTCAAGCGATATTTATAACAGAATTCAAAAGATTGTCTCAGATGAAACTTTAAGAGTATACACAAACAACGATCCACTAGGAGTTTCGCTGGGTGGAGCACTAAAAAATATAATCGCTATCGCAACCGGTATTAGTACTGGTATGAAATTGGGAGAAAATGCACGTGCAGGATTAATAACCCGTGGTCTTTCCGAACTTGTTAAGCTTGGGAAAAAGATGGGTGTAAAAAAAGAAACCCTTTTTGGAATATCTGGGCTTGGGGATATAGTTCTCACATGTACAAGTCATACAAGCAGAAATTTTACTTTAGGGTTCAGAATTGGACAAGGTGAAAAACCGCAGGATGTCCTCGATTCAATGACACAAATTGCAGAAGGAGTATTTTCAACTGAAGGTGCATTAACTCTTGCAAAACGCTATTCAGTAGAGTTGCCGATAACCTCTGCAATTCACCAAATACTATGGGATAACAAGTCCCCTGAAAAGACTGTTATTGAACTTATGACGCGACCATTGAAAAAAGAATAGTAATTTCATGACAGTATTTATAAAGCAAATATATACAATACTTTAATGCAATAATTCAATTAAAAGTGGTTTCAGAGATTGAAATAGAAAAAGCATTTAATAAAGGCTTTTCCGCAATAAGCAATCCACTTAAAACCCGAATATTGCACTATAAAGCACGTGAATCGATACTTAGCTGTAAATTCTCATCAACCACAAGGTTAGAAGCATATAGGCTTTTATGGTGGTTACCTGATATTTTTTCAGGAAAATACAACACAGAATTAATCTGTTCAGATATTTCTCCAAAACTCCTTAGTAAATGTGCCAATAATGCATTAAACATGATTGATAATAAAATAAGATCAAAAGTAAATAATTATATCGTGAAATTTACAGAAATAGCATCGCATTGTAATGTAAAATATAGTTTTACTAATAATCAAATAATATATGATAAAAGTAAAGTGCTAGCTTTAACTATAGGAATCGCAGGATGTGGGAAAACAACATATATTAGAAGGAATCTTCCCGAATATTCTTATATATGCATGGATCGAGTTAGAGGACAATTCTCTCTTAATCCAGTGGATACTACTCAAAGCAGCTTAGCGTATAGATTTTGTATTGCAGCACTTCAAAAGACGCTTAGTCAAAATAAATTGGTTATTTGGGATGCAACATCCTTAACAAGTCAATCAAGAGTGGCGATATGCGAAATCGGGAGAAAACATAATTATAAAATTAAAATAATCTATTTTGACATACCATTAGAAGTTTCCCTTAGGCAAAACAATGATAGAATAAGGATTGTACCAGAAAAGGTTGTCAAACAGCAATGGATGCAGTTGGAACCTCCACACCGATGGGAAGCTGATGATATTGTTATTATTTCCGCAGATAATGCAAGCAATTAACCTTTTATAAACTAACCTATAATACAATAATTTATTCGCTTAACCTTTGAATTTTTGCACCGAGAGAATTAAACTTCTCATCGAGATTTTGGTATCCTCGATCTATGTGATACACTCTCTTTAATTTCGTATTACCGTTTGAAGCCATCGCTGCAATGAGCAATCCAGCACCAGCTCTTATATCAGAACACATGATGGTTGTTCCTTCAAGTTTCCAATTACCTATAATCGTAGCTCTATCGCCTGATATTCTTATATTTGCACCCAATCGATTAAATTCCATAACATGGATGAACCTGTTCTCAAACACTCTCTCCCATATCACACCCACTCCCTCAGCTGTGCAAAGCGAAGCCATAACCATTGGTTGCAAATCTGTTGGAAATCCTGGATATGGATCGGTAACTATATTCACCGACTTAGTACTTTTCGGTGCTTTTAATCGAATCCAATCCTTACCCATCTTGATATCACTACCCATTTCAGAGATTTTTAAAATCGGAATTTTCAGGAATTCTGGTTTAATCCCATTTACTTTAATAGTTCCCCCAGAAGACATCACACCAAAAAGATAGGTTCCCGCTTCGAGACGATCACCAATCGGAGTGTAATCAATGCCGTGAAGAGATTCTACACCCTCTATCGTTACAGTCGAGGTGCCAGTTCCACTAACTTTAGCTCCCATTAGATTTAGCATATTTGCAAAGTCAACAATTTCAGGATCTTGTGCTGCATTAATTATCTTTGTTTCACCTTTTGCGAGAACCGCAGACATCATAATATTCTCAGTGCCCGTATGGGATGGTCTGTCAAAATATATATCACCTCCGATTAATTTTCCTTTGGACCTTGCAACTATGTACCCATGTTCATCTGTAACTACAGCACCGAGTTTAGCAAATCCCCTTATATGTTGATCGATGGGTCTTGCACCAATTGCACATCCTCCAGGTTGTGAAACTTTAGCCTCACCATACTTAGCCAGAAGAGGTCCAAGAACCATAAAGCTTGCACGCATTTTACTGACAAGTTCGTATGGAGCTTCGACAGATATTAAATTTGAAGCATTAATGGAGAGCTTATTGTTATCATTATCGAAAATAATCTCAGCACCAAGTCTTTCAACAACCTTGATCATGACACGGACATCTAGAATATCGGGAATATTATTCAGTACAACAGAGTCATTTTTGCATAATATAGACGCAGCAATCATAGGTAAAATCGCGTTTTTAGCTGCAAAAACTTCGATCTGACCATTAAGTGGAGTTCTGCCTGTTATATTAAAAAAATCCATTAGAATCACCAAAAGTAACATTAAATATTAATTCAAAATAAATGAAGAGAACACTAAAAACCAAAAACTGCACTACTTATTAATTTTACTAGCAAGAGTATACAATACAGCCATTCGAACAGCTACACCGTTTGTTACTTGCGGAAGAATAACCGACTCCTCAGAATCGACTACATCAGGATCGATTTCCACACCTCTATTCACGGGACCTGGATGCATTATAGCATGGTCTGGGTCCAAAAAAGCAACTCTTTCCGATGTTAAACCCCATTTCTTTCTGTATTCTCTAATCGAAGGGATATATCCGGCTTTTTGTCTTTCAAACTGTAGACGTAAAACATTAACAACATTCGCACCTGAAAGAGCCTCCTCAAGATCGGTATAAACATCAACACCAAAAACCTCGCAATTCTGAGGTAAAAGAGTTCTGGGTCCGCATATTGCTACCGATGCACCTAACTTCTTTAGACCCCATATGTCACTTCGAGCAACTCTCGAGTGCCGAATATCGCCGACGATTACAACTCTGAGACCTCTGAAATAACCAAATCTTTGACTTATTGTAAATAAATCTAATAAAGCCTGAGTTGGATGCTCGTTAGCACCATCTCCAGCATTAATCACTGGAATACCGCATTCTCTTGCAATGTAATATGCAGCACCAACACTGGTATGTCGAACAACAACCATATCAACTTTCATTGCTAAAATGTTATTAATTGTATCTCTAAGTGATTCACCTTTGGTTACACTCGATCCAGATATTGAAAAATTAACGACTTCAGCGGATAATCGCTTCTCAGCAAGCTCAAAGGATATCCGGGTTCGAGTTGAAGGCTCATAAAAAAGGTTAACAACAGTCAACCATCGTAATGTAGGAACTTTTTTTATCTCTCGCTCGAGTATATTTCTAAATGCTTTCGCTTCATCGAGAAGAAACATTATCTCAACTGCAGAAATCTCCCTTAATCCAATAAGACTGGTATGTTCAAAGGTCATCCTACCCCCGATAATGGACTATTGTTTCTTCCTTAATCTCAGCAAAACTTGATCCATACCGTCTGTTTCAGCGGTAAGAACCTGTACATATTCGTCAACCCTAAGTTGAACCGACATACCTACGTAATCTGGACAAATTGGGAGTTCACGTCCTCCTCGATCAATAAGAACTGCAAGCTGAATGCTACAAGGTCTTCCAAAGTCGAGTATAACGTCAATTGCAGAACGAACAGTTCTTCCAGTATATAAAACATCATCAACGAGAATGATAACCATGTCCTTGGGATTAAATCTAAATTCAGAACCCTTTGCCACAGGAATATCTGTAAGCTCACGGAAGTCATCTCGATAAAGAGTAATATCAACCTGACCAAATGCAGGTTTTTCATTGCAATGAGTTTCAACGATTTTTAGTATTCTCTTAGCTAAATCATCACCTCTTTCTCTGATCCCAACGATAGCTAATTTCTTAATATTCGGGTTGTTTTCAAAGATTTGGCTTGAAATTCTCTCCAGACTTCTGGCAATCGCAGCCTTATCCATAATAGTTTTTTCCAATATACACCTCCAACTTAGTGCATTCGGAGCAAAGATAAAGAAATGAGATATTTCCACAAGTGAAATAAAAGAGTACCCTCAAAAGTATTACATAATCAAACAATTCATAAATTATAATTCCGATTTTTCGGGTTAAAATATTAGTCGAGTAACTTCCTAAAACCCACTATAAATAATTAAAACGCAACTATGCTATAAAATAGATTGACAGTTATTTAAAAAAAATTAACTTTCCACATGTGAAGAAAATCACTTAACTGGGGGTATTATGCCAGCGTACTTCCTCTCAGGCGATAAGATTGGTGAATTTACCAGATTGCTTTCAACTTGGGGTAGTATCTATCGATTCGAAAACACTCCTGAAGGAGCACGATTAAAACTACTTACAGAAGACGAATATGGTACATATGATTTTCCTGCAGTCCGAGCAGCAGAACCAGCTAAATTCATATTTATCAAAGCAAGAAGAAAAGTTGCTGAATATTTTAACGATGAATGGCGCTATCTGGATCTTAAAGTAGAACCCAAGGTCGTTATTGGATTAAAGCAATGCGATCTGAGAGCGATAAAAATCTGGGACAATGTATTCAAAGATGATCCAGACTACAAAGATGCCCATTATATTGCAGCAAGAGAGAACACACTATTGATTGGCGCTGATTGTCTGGATATTGCCACCACATGTTTCTGCAATCTTATGGACCTTGAACCATACCCAACAGATAATACATTCGATCTATCTCTCTCACCAGTAAATGATGGATATGTTCTCTTTATTGGGTCTGAAAAAGGAGCAAACGCCATTGCAGATTTAGACTTACCTGATGTAAACACAGAAAGTTTAGCAGAAATAGATAAACGTCGTAAAATAATCAAAGAGAAACTTGGAGCACAAAATAGTAAATATAAAACCACTGAAACATATAGGAATCTTGTAGAGAAAAATCCAGATAATAAATCTTGGGATATTCATGGTTCGACTTGTGTCACCTGTGCAGCGTGCACTTATGTATGCCCAACTTGTTTTTGTTTCAGCATATATGATGTTCCCGGAAAAGATGGGCTTACAGACAGATTTATTGCTCTTGATTCCTGTAAATATCAACGTTTTTCATTTATGGCAGGTGGTTTGAATCCACGGGGTAGTTTAGTTGAGAGATTTAAGCATCGTTATAATCATAAATTTTTTCATTACAATTGGAGATATGAAATAAATGCATGTACCGGTTGCGGTAGATGTATCGAGAACTGTATGGGCAAAATAGACATGCGAGAAACCTTGAAGGATTTAGAATCTAAGTAGATTGTTATTATTATCTATGCTGTTTATTTATTTAACATAAGTTGCAACTCGAACTTTTAAAAATTAAGAGATTAAATATTTTATAATAATTGCATTATTTTCATTTGTTAAAGATTTAAATATAGAAGACATTTAAATTTAAGCACCTGAAGTTTTGGGCTAACAAATGCTATAATGGAGGATAAAATGCCCGAAAAGATTGAGAATATTTATTATCCACTTCCTGCAAAAGTAACTAATATCATAGATGAAACCCCAACAATTAGAACTTACAGATTTAAACTAAATGAGCCTTTCACATTTCGAGCTGGTCAGTTCGTTCAGCTAACACTTCCGAATTATGGGGAAGCACCTTTCACACCATCGTCTAAACCTGGAACCTCAGACGAGCTTGAGATAACAATCCTTAATGCTGGAAGACTCACAGAAGTACTGCACAATAAGACAATTGAGGGAGATACTTTAGGAATAAGGGGGCCTTTCGGAAAGGGATACCCAATGGATAAATTTAAAGGACACAATGTTTTAGTAGTAGGTGGAGGTGTAGGTTTAGCCCCACTTAGATCAGGTTTATACTCCCTTTTCGAGAACGTTGATGAATTAAAGCGTATCTCAATAAAATATGGTGCAAAAACACCAAACGATCAAGTTTTTCGATATCAATACGAGGAATGGTCTAAAATGCCTAAAACCGACCTATCTCTAACAATCGATGTTCCATATCCTGGGTGGAGTGGAACAGTTGGAGTTGTGACCGTTCTTCTCGACAATTTGGATATCGATATTCCTGATACATATGTAGTCTCGTGTGGTCCTGAAATTATGTTAAAATTTGTCACATATAAACTTCTAGACTTAGGCTTCAAACCTGAACAAATTTACCTCTCGATGAACCGGAGAATGTCTTGTGGGCTTGGATTATGCCATCGTTGCAATATTGGACCATATTACCTATGTAAAGATGGACCAGACATGTGCTATGCGAAAATTAAAGATTATCCAAATGTGTTTTCCTAAAAGGCAGAATTCCGCTTGAGTTTGCAGCTCAAAGAATTAAAGGCTCGGTCATATGAGCTTTCTTTATTAAAAAAAGTATAATTGGTTTCAAAGTTGTTTATTCTCAATATTATTCTCTTTATTCCCCAATATCTCCTCAATCTGGGGTTCCCATGCTGGATCAACAATACACAAAAAGACTAACTCCTCGTTTCCGATATTTTTAATTTGTTGCTTCGAATGCGGAGGGATGTAAATCGTATCACCTTCAATGATTTCATCAATTTCATCGTCAATATATATCACTCCTCTTCCTTTGAGAATAAAATATACTTCAGAATGCTTAAGCTTATGTATGGTTGTAATGCTTTTTGGTTTAATTCGAGCAATCGCTAAACTGTAACTTAAATCTAAATTCTGCTTAAGTGGATTAAATATTTCCTTGAGCTTTGAATCATCTCCTGCAATAAATTCCGGTAAATTAATATGATTTATAATAAACATTATTTTTTTCCCATTTCATTTGACTTGCATATATCACAAAACCTTACTATTAATTCACTGTAGATAATACACTAAATATTGCTTAAACTTCAGAAAAGCTTTTCGGAATTATTAGATTTAATCATGGAACCTCAATCTTTGCCATAACCATTCTAATAACATCTTCAGATGTTTTTTCTTCTGCTTCAGCCTCATAAGTAATCAAAACTCTATGTCTAAGGACATCCATTGCAATCGCACGAATATCCTCTGGTGTAACGTAACCTCTATGCTCGAGGAATGCGTGAGCTTGTGCTGCAAGTCGCAAATACATGCTTGCTCTTGGAGAAGCACCCCATGCAATAAGAGGTTGAAGTTCCTCTAAGCCAAACTGCTCTGGGAATCGAGTCGCAAAAACAATATCAAGGATATAGTTTTCTATTTTCTCGTCAACATATACATTTCTAATAACTTCACGTGCATGAAGGATTTTAGTCGGTTCAACGATTACTTGCGCTGTGGGTGGATTAATCTGGGTATGAATTTCCATAATCTGACGTTCTTCCTCTCGACGTGGATAATCAACAATAACTTTCAGCATAAATCTGTCCACTTGTGCTTCCGGAAGAGGATAGGTTCCTTGCTGCTCAATTGGATTCTGAGTCGCTAAAACCAGAAATGGTTTTGGGAGTTTGTATGTCTCTTCGCCAATTGTAACTTGTCTTTCCTGCATAGCTTCAAGAAGAGCAGATTGAACCTTAGCCGGTGCTCGGTTTATCTCATCTGCAAGAATAAAATTAGCGAATATTGGTCCCTTTTTGGGAATGAATTGTCCAGTTTGTTGACTGTAAATTAGCGTACCAGTTATATCTGCAGGTAAAAGATCCGGAGTGAATTGTATCCTCTTGAAATCAGCATTAATACAATCTGCAAGCGTTCTGATCATTAATGTTTTAGCCAGACCAGGAACACCTTCGAGTAATATGTGCCCGTCAGCAAGAAGACCTATCATAAGACGTTCAATAACTCTTCGTTGACCAACAATGACTTTATTCATTTCTTTCCTAAAATCCTCAATAAAAGCAGATTCAACTCTTATTTGCTCATTCAATTCTGCAATTTTAATGTCCATCTTTTCCCTCCTTAAAGTTTATCATCCTCCCACAAATATCTTTGCATTCTCAATTGCCAATTCAACTTCATCCTTGTGAGGATATTTTCCAGCAAATCTAACATCATCGCAATATTTTAGAGAATCCCGTAAAACAACGAATCTCTGGCCAATCACTTGATCAGAAAGCGTCTGAAGGATTTCATCGGTTGCCATACCTGTGGCAGTGATAATATATTTTAATTCAATATACTTTCGCAAACATTTTGAAACTTCATCTAAAACTTTTACAGCAGAAATTCTTTGGGGATCAATGCATTCAAGAACTCGTATAGCTTTCTCTTCTGGGGTTTCCACTTTAATTGGTTTCGGTATTTCCATATATTTTTTAAATTGGATTTTAACTACAAAAAATAGAATTATAATTAGAGCAATTCCAAGTAAAATGAGCCCTAAGGGAATTAGCGGTATAGGTGATTTCTTTGAGGATGTAACTTCAAGATCGAAGCCTGAGAGATTAACATCTATTTCTATTGAATCTTGTATATTAACAAAATGAGCTAAAGAATTCTCAATTTTAGCTTTACCTATATCGATAGGAATGAATATTATTTTAAGGTTAAAATGTCCAGTTTTACAACCATGTTCCGAAACCGTTGAGACCGAAGAGCTGCTTGAAATGTACTTAAGATTTCTCAGAGTTGGATTCGGAAAATTTTCCAAGATCCAATAAGCTGGATTATCCTCAAACTTAAAAACATATTCAACAGCAACAGTGTCATCCATAGAAATTTTCTTAGAACTAATACTACTCTGAATAGAAATTCTTTCTGAGCCTTCGAAATCTGCGTAAATTCCCAGAGCGAAAAGTATAATAAACAGTATCAATAGAAGTTTCTTCATTTCCTCACCACAATGGATTCAGACTGAAATTTAAATCTAATAACTAAAGCATTCCTTTATTAAAACCAAGAGCTAATATTTTTGCAAACATTCATCTAACCCGAGTTGAAAGGTAGTATGTATTACCATTTCGAAAAATAACAAATAGAATTGGGTCACCTTTGCGAATATTACTAGTAACTCTAAAAAAATCATTAGTAGAACTAATTTGAAAACAATTTATCTCCAATAAAATATCATTCTGTAAAATTCCGGCTCTTTCTGCAACCGACGAAGTTCT
Organism: uncultured bacterium; assembly: GCA_964562425.1. Classification (GTDB taxonomy): domain Bacteria; phylum UBP14; class UBA6098; order B30-G16; family B30-G16; genus JAUWMV01. The sequence goes on along the minus strand of CAZLTJ010000021.1, from coordinate 12,552 downwards.
AACTTCCTGAATATAAAGTCCTTCCTTGTGAAAAGATTTTGCATTTTTTATCCTAATACATCAATTCCCTGACTGTCAACCAAGGTTTTCACCGGATTCACTATATTTAGTCTTACGATTTTCAGAGTTTCCCGGCATTTCACCGAGATATGCTGAAATATTAAATTTTTCTCGATCTCTGAGAATCGGTTGCGTTTGAAAAAGAAACGATTACTGCCAAAATGACAGTTAAAATGCCAATAATACGCATTATTTCCCCTCCTTATTAGGATATATATTTGGGATACGATCCGGATAATACAAGTAGATTAGGAATGGTCTGTGTTGCACTAACATTATCCACAAAAATCATCCTTTTAAAATCACCAAAAAGATAAGGGCAAAATTCATGCCACAAGATAGAGGATATCAAAGCTTAGGTTTGTTAAATATTATGATTTTCTGTAAGGAAAATTCTTATAGCAAAATGAGCTGAGTGTTCTTAATAAATGGAAAAATAGGGAATTTCCGAGACTATAACTTTAAAAACCTAATTAATAACAACAAACAGAATATAAAAATTAGTTTTTTAAATATATCAAACCTAATGGCGGAAGACTTCAATCATTTAGTTGAATTATTTGAAATTAATTTATTTGCTTTGGGGTTTTTCTGATTCTGGAAGAAATGTAACCTGTTCAAGTGGTTTTCCCATATTTTCCAGCATCCACTCTCCATCATCCGCGAGATCGCTTTCTGGAAACGCATTCACAAGTCTCTGGAAATAACCACTAGCATTATGCTTATCCTTTAAGTACTCTGAAGAGATAAATCCTGCTAAAAATAGAGCTTTATCCAGATTCAAATGATTTGGCATTCTGACAATAAGATTTTCATAGATTTCCAAAGCTTCTTTAAATTTACCCCTATTAAGATTATATTGTGCTGCAAGCAAAAATTGCTCATAAGAAAGCTCAGATAATTTCGCATCTCTTTCTATGTCTGTAAGTTGTAGTGCACGTTTATATTTAAAGAAGGAGATAACAGTGTCATTCGCAGATAGCTCAAACATCTCTATTTCTCTAATGTATGTTTCAGCTTCATTTTCACTATTAGCAGAAAGAGCTAACTTAATCAACACGTCAGCTAATCTTTCCTTATATATTTTGACATCAGGTGAATCGGGAAATTTCATCAGCAGATTTTTATAATATAGTTTAGCTTCCTTAAACAAACCGGATTTATACACCTCATCCGCTCTTTCAGCATATTGAATTTCGTTAAGAGAACCACTGCAACCAATGAAAAGGATTGCATAAGCTAAAATGCAAAAAGTACAAATTCTAACTACATACATATCACACCCCTATAAATTATTAGAATGAGAAATGCGTTTTCAATTTGAGTATATTAAAATTGTTCATTTTTTTGGCTGTTTGGTACCATATTTCGATCGAGCTTTTCGTCTACCTTCAACTCCACCGCTGTCCAAAGCACCACGAACAATATGATATCTAACTCCCGGAAGGTCCTTGACTCGACCTCCTCTAACAAGTACAATAGAATGCTCTTGAAGGGTATGTCCTTCACCCGGTATATATGCAGTAACCTCAATAGCGTTAGTAAGTCTCACACGAGCAATTTTTCTTAACGCAGAATTAGGTTTCTTGGGCGTCATAGTATATACCCTAATACATACACCTCTTCTTTGAGGACAGTTGTGAAGAGCCGGTGATTTAGATTTCTTAATAACCTTTGCTCGTGATTTATTAACAAGTTGATTAACAGTTGGCATTCAGTTTTTACCTCCAATATCATTCATTTTCATGTTCCAATTTATTTCAGAAATTCTCTTAAGCAAGCAAAATTATATAGGATATTGATAAGCTTCTTCAATTTCCTCCGGATTTATTATAGCAAAATTTTCATTCATAAAGCTATGCTCTTCATCCTCATCAAGAGTTTTAGGTTCAGGTTCTATTTTAAGATATTTTCTAAAACCAGTTCCAACTGGGATTAATCTACCAATAATGATATTTTCTTTTAATCCTTTAAGATAATCAATTTTCCCAGCCACAATAGCTTCAGTAAGAACTCTAACCGTCTCCTGAAATGAAGCTGCAGAAATAAAGCTTTCAGTTGTTAGACTGGCTCTAGTAATCCCTAGAAGCAAAGGATGGAAAGTAGCTGGTCGACCACCTTGAGCAAGAATCCTTGAATTCTCCTCAATAATTGCCGTTCTATCCTCTTGCTCACCTTGGAGGAAATGTGTATCACCACCATCAATCACCAGAATCTTCCGCAACATTTGTCGGATAATTATCTCGATATGCTTGTCATTAATAGTAACTGACTGCAATGAATAAACCTGTTGTACCTCGTTGAGTAAATACTCCATAACAGATTCTTCACCCTTAATTCGTAAAACATCATGTGGAATAATAGAACCATCACAGAGCTTTTGCCCAGCTTCAACATGATCATCATCTTTAATTAATATATGCCTTCCGCGAGGAATGAGATACTCCATAACTTCATCCTGATCACCGTGAATGACAACTTTAAAACCAGGTTTCTTAGATTCTTCACCTAAGAATTTAATTCTACCAGTAATTTCAGCAATAATAGCAGGATTTTTGGGTTTCCTTGCCTCAAATAGCTCTGTAACTCTTGGTAGTCCACCTGTAATGTCTCTTGTTTTCATAATCGATCTTTGAAGCTTTGCAATCTGCTGTCCCGGTTTTACGTCCTGACCGTTCTGAACTAAAATATGTGCCTCAGTAGGAAGGTGATATGTCGCAATAATCTTATCTTTATTTCTAATAATAACCCTTGGATTCAGCTTTCTATCCCTGAAATCGAGCACAACAAGCTCTTTAGCCATTGTGCCTTCATCGATCATTTCTTTAACTGTAACGTCCTCAACTATATCAACCATTTCAACAACGCCCTCTGTGTCAGAAAGAATAGGATTGACATAAGGGTTCCATTCATAGAGAATATCGTTTTTCTTAACATCTTGTTGATGTTTAACCATAAGCCTTGAACCATATGGAACTTCATACTTCTGCTGAATACCATGTTCGAAATTAATGGCAATAGACCCGGTTCTATTCATAACAATACCAATTCCAATATCCTGGGGGTCTGCAATAACCTTTAGATGACTATATTCAACTTGTCCGGCATATTTTGTTTTAATAGCTGTTTGTTCAGCTTCCGGTGCAGCAATACCACCAATATGAAACGTTCTTAGAGTGAGCTGAGTTCCTGGTTCTCCGATACTTTCCCCTGCGATTATACCAACTGCTTCACCGATAGAAACTATTTGCCGGGTTCCCATATCCATCCCATAGCACTTTGAACAGACACCGCGTTTTGATTCACAAGTAAGGGCAGATCTAATACTAACAGCTTCAACACCTTTATCTTCAATAAGTCTAGCTTTATTTAAATCTATATATTCATCCGCTTCAACAAGAATTTCCCCACTAATAGGATCGTAAACATCCTCAACAGCATATCGACCGAGAATTCGATCTCTAAGAGGAATAATAACTTTTTCTCCATCCTTAAGAGCTTTTCTAAGGATGCCTCGGATGGTTTCACAATCCTTCTCTGTAATATAAACATCTTGAGCAACGTCAACTAATCTTCGAGTTAGATAACCTGCTTCAGCAGTTTTCAAAGCAGTATCTGCAAGTCCCTTACGTTGACCATGACTTGAAAGGAAATATTCTATAACAGAAAGACCATCTCTAAAACTTGATAAAATTGGAGTTTCAATAATTGTTTGAGAAGTCATACGTTTTTGAGGTTTTGTCATAAGTCCTCTAAGAGCAGAAAGCTGCCTAATTTGATCTTGACTTCCCCTTGCACCAGAATCCACCATCATTGCAAGAGGATTAAAACCATAATTGTAGTTTGCGAGTGTGTCAAACAAAGCCTGTGTTATATTCTCCTGAGTTACTGTCCAAATACTAATAACGTTATTGTAACGCTCGTTTTCTGTTATAACACCATTTTTTCTTAACTGCTGAATTTTATCAATTTCTTTTCGAGCTTCTTCGATAAGCTTTTGCTTCTGAGGTGGCACAATAAGATCATCCATACCAATGGAAATAGATCCATTAGTAGATGCATCGAAACCGAACTTTTTCAAGTTATCCAGAAAATCAGCGGTTTCTCTTAATCCTACTTTGTCATATGCATCTGACACAAGTTGTCTTAGAGTTTTTACTTTCATAAGTCGATTCTGATAACCCAAATCCTTGGGGATAATCTGATTGAGCAAAACTCTTCCGACAGTAGTCTCAACATAAGCATGAGGTATTTCCACTTCTTTGGTTTTCCCTTTACTATTTGAAATGGAAACTGTAGTTTTATCATTTATTCCGGAGCCAATTCTAACATTCACTGTACCCGCAACTGGTGCAAGAACTTCATCAAAATAACGATTGTATTTTAACTGCTTTTTCTTTATAGTAACATTACTAGGATATTTGGGTACCCTTGCAATTACAGCACCCTTATTTATAACCATCTCATTTTCAACTGTTAAATGAAATTGCTGAGAAGGCATTCTTACAAAAATCAGTGCATGTTCGCCTAAAAGCCCATTATCAAATGCAACTATGACCTCATCGGATGAAGAAAAAACTTTTCCTTCACCTTTTTCACCTGGTTTTTCCTTTGTAATATAAAAAATGCCAAGAACCATATCTCGTGTAGGTGAAGCAATAGGTGAACCATCAGAGGGAGAGATAATATTATTTGCTGAAATAGTTAAAATATGACTTTCCAATTGAGCTTCAAAACTAAGAGGCACATGAACTGGCATTTGATCACCATCGAAATCAGCATTAAAAGCGTTACAAACCAAGGGATGAATTTGAATAGCTTTCCCTTCAACGAGAATTGGATAAAAAGTTTGAATAGAGAGTCTATGCAACGTTGGTGCTCTGTTCAAAATTACAGGATGATCTTTAGTAATCTCCTCAAGAAGATCCCAAATTTCAGGTTTAACTCTCTCGACATGTTTTTTTGCACTTCTAACTGATTGTGTAATACCTTTCTCTTCAAGTTTACGGATAATAAAAGGCTTAAATAACTCGAGAGCCATTGTTTTAGGAAGTCCACATTGCCATATCTTAAGTTCTGGATTTACAACTATAACTGCACGACCGGAATAATCGACACGTTTCCCAAGAAGGTTTTGCCTAAATCTTCCTTGCTTACCTTTCAAAAAATCTGAAAGTGAATTAAGTGGTCTCTTATTTTGACCCCGAACTGCTGTTGTAACTTTCCCATTTTGAATTAATGCGTCCACGGCTTCCTGAAGCAATCGTTTTTCATTGCGGAGAATAACCTCAGGAGCTAGAATTTCCATTAATTTTTTGAGTCGGTTATTACGGTTTATAAGCCTGCGATATAAATCATTTAAGTCGGATGTTGCAAATCGACCGCCTTCGAGAGGAATTAGAGGTCTAAGATCAGGTGGTAGAACTGGTATAGCCTCAAGAATCATCCATTCTGGTTTGTTCCCTGAAGCCCTTAAAGCCTCGACAACCGAAAGTCTTTTTAGTAATGACTTCTTTTGTAGTTCAGATTTTTCCAAGTTAAGCTTAGATCGCAATTCAGCTGCTAATTCATCTAACCTAAGTTGCTGAAGCAGTTTTTTCAGAGCAATACCACCCATCATAGCTTCAAATTTAAGTTTTTTTGCATTAAGTTCACGATATTCCATCTCAGTAATCAGCTGTTTATATTTAAGTCCAGTGATTTCTGTATCACCAGGATCAGTAACGATATAGCTTTCATAATAAATTATCTGATCTAAATTAGAGTATGAAAGGTTAAGTAAAGTTCCAATACGGGAAGGATTCGTTCGAACATACCATATATGAGTTACTGGAACAGCAAGTTCAATATGCCCAATTCTTTGGCGTCTAACTTTGGAATATGTAATCTCAACACCACATCTGTCACAAACAACGCCTTTGAATCTTATACCTTTATATTTACTACACGAACATTCAAAATCTTTGACTGGACCAAAAATTTTCTGACAGAATAAACCTCCATTCTCAGGTTTAAAAGTTCTATAATTAATAGTTTCAGGTCGAGTAACCTCGCCATAGCTCCATGATCTAATAGTATCAGGACTAGACAACATAACTTTAATTGCAGAGAAATTTGATTCTTGCCGTGTATTGGTAACATTAAAATTCAATGCCATTTAATATCACCTCTGATGAGAGAAATTGGTTAATCCTCTTCATCTGTTAATAATTGAACATCTATACAAAGTGCTTGTAATTCCTTGACAAGCACGTTAAATGACTCTGGAATCCCCGGTTCCGGTGAATTCTCACCTTTAACGATGGTCTCATAGATTTTAGATCGACCATGTATATCATCCGATTTAACAGTCAGCATTTCCTGTAATGTAAATGCTGCTCCATAAGCCTCGAGAGCCCAAACTTCCATCTCACCAAAACGCTGACCCCCAAATTGAGCTTTCCCGCCAAGAGGTTGTTGCGTGACAAGACTATATGGACCTATAGACCTTGCATGAATTTTATCGTCTGCAAGATGTACAAGTTTCATCATATAAATTTGACCAACCGTAACTGCCTCAGGAAACTGTTGACCGATCTTACCGTCGCAAATCCTAGCTTTACCTGATGCGGGTTTATTAACACTAGTTAGATCCTCTTTGATTTCTCTAATGCTTGCACCATTGAAAACAGGAGTAGCACAATATTGATTCTTTTCCTTAAGTGCCCAGCCAAGATGCGTTTCAAGTATCTGACCAATATTCATTCTTGAGGGTACACCTAATGGATTTAATATTATATCAACTGGTGTTCCATCTTCTAAATAAGGCATATCCTCTCTTGGAACAATAATCGAGACTACACCTTTATTCCCATGTCTACCAGCCATTTTGTCACCAATAGAAATTTTTCTCTTCATCGCAATGTAAACCTTAACGAGTTGTATAATACCGGGTAAAAGTTCGTCACCTCTGCTTATTTTGTCTCGTTCAATTTCGAATTCTTGTTCCTTTTCTGCAAATAATTTCGAGGCTTGTGCAATAATTTTTCTAATACGAATATTAGTTTTTTCGTCATCAGTCCAGAAGGATGATGAAGAAACATCATCGACATTTAGTCTTATAGCAAAACGTTTTGAGATCTTCGATCCCGCAGAGATTAAAGGCTTACCAGTGCTCGCAGAGATTAAACTGTTAACTCTCAATCCAACAATTAGTTTACGAATTTTCGAATCCCTACGATTTTTAATAGAATCGATCTCTTCTTTGTAATGTTGTCCCATTTGCTTTAGCAATTCCTTTTCACGCCTTCTACCACCTGAATACCCTCTTCGAGATAGTAAAATTGTATCAATAACAACACCTTCAATACCCGGTGGTACTCTTAAAGAGGTATCTTTAACATCACCAGCACGTTCGCCGAATATAGCTTTAAGAAGCCTCATTTCTGGTGTAAGTTCGATCTCACCTTTTGGTGTAACTTTACCTGCTAATATGTCTCCTGGCTGAACATGAGTTCCAATCCTTATAATCCCATTTTCATCAAGATCTTTAACAGCCTCCTCTGAAACGTTAGGAAGTTCTCTTGTAAGTTCCTCTGGTCCCATTTTGGTTTCCCGGACCTGCATTTCTTTATCCTCAATATGAACAGATGTGAAAATATCATCTTGAACTAACCTATCTGAAATTATAATTGCATCCTCAAAGTTGTATCCGTGCCACGACATAAATGCAACAAGAATGTTCTTCCCTAATGCTAATTCACCTTTGCTTGTCGCTGCGCCGTCGGCTATAACCTGATTGTTTTCAACAATATCATTGACCTTAACT
>CAZLTJ010000021.1:0-4675 GCA_964562425.1 uncultured bacterium | reverse complement strand
GTCTTTGATTAATCATTGTATTTTGGTTCGTTCTTCGAAATTTAATTAAAGGATAAATATCAACATCTTTTAAAAGCGAGTCATCATCCAAATCAGCCTGAAGAGGTCTAACCTCAATGACATTAGAAGTAACTCTGGCAACTTTTCCTGCTCTTTTTGCAGTAATCACCGAACCAGAATCGAAAGCAGTCTTAAATTCCAGTCCTGTACCAACAATTGGTGGTTCAGTAAATAGTAATGGAACAGCCTGTCTTTGCATATTTGAGCCCATAAGCGCACGACTGGCATCGTCATGCTCAAGAAATGGGATAAGGGCAGCGGTTATACTTACCGTTTGCGAAGGAGATACATCAATTAAATCTACTTGTTGAGGACTAACATTAACAATATCTCCTTGTTTTCTTACAACAACATTCTCAGATAAAATTTTTCCATTCTCATCAAGGTTGACAAATGATTGAGCAATGTTTAATTTATCCTCTTCATCTGCAGTAACATAGACAACTTTTTTTGTTAAAACACCTTTTTTTACTTTTAAATATGGTGTTTCTAGGAATCCGTATGAGTTAATACGTGCGTATGTAGCAAGTGAAGTTATAAGACCAATATTTTGTCCTTCCGGAGTTTCAATTGGACAAAGACGACCATAATGTGTGTAATGAACATCTCTAACTTCAAATCCTGCACGTTCTCTAGTTAATCCACCAGGACCCAATGCAGAAAGCCTTCGTTTATGAGTTAGTTCGGCTATTGGATTTGTTTGGTCCATAAATTGAGATAATTGTGAAGACCCAAAGAAAGAATTAATCACTGCGGAAATAATCCTCGCATTTACAAGATCGTTAGGAGTCATTGTTTCAACATCTCTAGTTCGCATACGTTCTCGGACAGTTCGCCCCATCCTAGCAAATCCAACTCTAATTTGATTAGCAAGAAGTTCACCAACAGATCGGGCTCTCCTGACACCTAAATGGTCAATATCATCGGTAAATCCTTCACCATGTCTTAAACTAATAAGATGTGCTGCGGTTGAGATAAAATCCTCCGCTGTAATAACTCTAACATCGAGTGGAACATCCAATCTTAAACGTTGATTAATCCGAAAACGTCCAACTTCACCAAGATCAAATCTCTTAATACTAAAAAGATATTCAGAAAGAATTTCATCCTCTTTGCCCGATGCTACAATATTTCCGGGACGAATACCCGAATATATTTCCTGCACAGCGTCAAATTTTGTCTCAGTTTGGTCTGCTTTCAAAGAGTTAAAAATAATTGGAACCATTCTTGGGTAAGATGGAATAACAACAGCAATTTTATCTATATCATGACTTCTAACCCTTTCAATATCCTCCTCGCTAAGAATTTGTCCGATGTCGATAATTATCTCACCGGTCTGCGTATCTATAATCTGCTCAGCACAATATGAACTAATTGTATCATTGATATTTTCGTCAGTCAACTTAAATTCGGTAACTTCATGGAACAGTTCAATAATCTGCCTATCCTTTTCAAAACCAAAAGCTCTGAGAAGTGTTGTAATAGGAACTTTTTTGCGAGAAGAAACCACAGCATGTAAAACATCCCTAACATCAAAGCGAATTTCTAGCCATGAGCCATGCAGAGGAATCAATCTTGCTGAGAAAATTCTCTTTCCGTTTGGATGAATAGTTTCATCAAAAAACACACCCGGTGATCGATGAAGTTGTGTAACGATAACACGCTCTGCCCCGTTTATAATGAATGTCCCTACATGTGTCATAAGGGGAAGTTCACCTAGATAAACTTCATCCTCACGGATTTCCTTGATCCTTCTCTCTTCAGTTTGTGCTTCGGAGTACTCGATAAGTCTAAGTTTAACCTTAAAAGGAATTGAATACGTCAGATTTCTGATCCGACATTCCTCTATAGTATATCGCGTTAGACCAACATCATAAGATACAAATTGGAGTTCATATTTTTTATAAATGTCTTCAATAGGAAAAGCATCATAAAAAACTGCTTGAAGCCCCTGGGGAAGACGCTTTTCCGGTGCTACATCTTTTTGGAGGAAATTTTCATAAGAACTCAATTGAACTTGAAGAAGGTTAGGCATTTCAACCTTCGACGAAACTTTTTCAAAATTTTTCCTCTTGATAATTGGTTTGGCTTCCATTAGGATTCAAACCTCTCATTTAATGGGTTTGATTAAGTTAAAATCATTAATACAAAGGAAAAAACCTCTGCGTAATATAAAGGTCTCTGTATCATCGATTTATTTCCAACTTATATATAGTAATTACTTAATCTCCACGTTTGCACCAACAGCATCGAGTTTGCTCTTAATCTGCTCAGCTTCAGCCTTTGGAATATCTTCCTTAACAGCCTTAGGTAGATCTCCCTCAACAAATTCTTTAGCTTCTTTTAAGCCGAGACCGGCGATAGCTCTCACTTCTTTAATAACTTGAAGTTTTTTATCACCTATTCCAATTAAGACAACGGTAAATTCAGTTTGCACTTCTTCTTCCTCAGCAGGTGCAGCAGCTGCAGCAGATGCAGCAACCATAGCAACAGGAGCAGCAGCAGATACTCCGAACTTATCCTCCAATGCCTTAACTAAATCGGACAGCTCCAGTACAGTTAATTTCTCGATCTGTTCGATTACTCCCTGTACATTGGGACTCAAATCCATAACATTCCTCCTATTATTTTTGTAACTTAATTATCAATATAATCTTAATTACGTCATTTCAGTTAAGAAGTAATTAAAAAGAAAACCTTTAAAAAGGATTACTCCTCCCTTTTAGAAAGCTGATCGACCTGCGAAACAAGTCCTTTGAGGAGACCAGACAATACAAATACTAATCCAGTAATTGGAGCTGCAATAGAAGCAACAACTTTTGCTCTCAATTCATCCATTCCTTGAAGAGATGCAAAATGACTGAATTTATCGGCATTATAGAATTCATTGTCCAACAAAATACCTTTTATAGATGGCTTTTGGTGCTCTCTAATAAAATTTCGAACAATTTTAGCAGGTGCAATTGGGTCATCTTTGCTCATTATGATAGCTGTATTACCCTGAAGAACCTCTTTATCGATTGAAGAAATTTTCATTTCCTCTCGAGCAACTCTTATCAGTGTATTCTTAGCAATCCTAAACTTAATTCCAGCATCTTTAAGTTTGGTTCTTAGAGTTGTCATATTAGTAACATTAAGCCCCTTGTAATTTGTGAAATAAAAAACGTTAAATTCTTTGAAATCCTCAATTAAGTCTCGAAGAATAACTTCTTTATCTTTTCTAAGCATATTCAAACTCCTCATTAGGATTACGGGTTAAGTATATCAGAAATATCCACTTTAATACCTGGACCCATTGTCGAAGAAATAGAAATATTTTTAATATATTGACCCTTAATAGTAGAAGGTTTTGCTTGTATAAGAGAATCTATAATAGAGTGTACATTCCCTTCAATCTTATCTAATTCAAAGGAAACCTTCCCTATTGGTGCATGAATATTTCCCGCTTTATCAACTCTATATTGAATTTTCCCAGCTTTACTTTCTTCGACAGCTTTTACTACATCATTAGTAACAGTTCCAACTTTCGGATTTGGCATGAGACCTCTAGGCCCAAGAATTTTACCTAATCGACCCACAAGGCTCATAACATCAGGAGTTGCAATAGCCACATCAAAGTCAAGCCATCCATCTTTGATTTTTTCAATAATCTCCTCAAGACCGACGAAATCTGCACCAGTTTGTTGAGCTTCAATAGCTTTTTCTCCCTTTGCAAAAACTAAGATCTTAACTGTTTTTCCAGTTCCATGTGGGAGTATAACTGTTCCTCTAATCATTTGATCTGCATGCCTGGGATCAACATTTAACCTGACTACAATATCAATGCTCTCGTCAAATTTGGCGTAAGATAATTCCTTTACAAGATTGATAGCCTTATCAAGCGGGTACATATTATACTTATCAAACTTCTCTTGAGTCGTAAGATATTTCTTTCCTTTTTTCTTCATTGCTCCTCCTGTGAGCTTCCACATTTATTGAGCCTTATATTTGGCTTTTAAAGGTGTGGTAACCTTTAAATTATTCCACGACATCTATGCCCATGGACCTGGCGGTTCCCTCAACAATCTTTATAGCTTGAGCCATATCCTTAGTGTTAAGGTCGTTAAGTTTTTGTTGAGCAATTCCTCTTATTTTCTCTCTTTTAACTTTAGCCACTTTCATTTTATTAGGTTCACCAGAACCTTTTTCAATTCCAACTAGTTTTCTTAGCAAATCAGATGTGGGAGGTGTTTTGGTAATAAAGGTGAATGAACGATCTTTGTAATATGAAATAACAACAGGAATGATATATTCCCCCATTTTGGAAGTTTTCGCATTGAATTGCTTACAAAATTCAGGAATATTAATTCCAGTTGGACCAAGAGCAGGTCCTACAGGTGGTGCAGGTGTAGCTTTTCCAGCGGGAATTTGTAGTTTAATAACTCCTAAAGGTTTTTTAGTCTTTGCCATTATATTCTCCTATAAACAATCTTTAAATATTCAATTAAAAAACATCTTAACTATCGCAACATATTTATAATATATTATCGATATTTTATAATGATGTTAATCATCAATAACAAATTACTTTTTATCCTCTCTAATTTGCAGAAAATCTACGTCAACAGGTGTTAAT
>CAZLTJ010000020.1:0-28835 GCA_964562425.1 uncultured bacterium | reverse complement strand
AAGCCAATCGCGAAATCCGCGAATCCGAAAAACCACCAAAACTCGATTTATAGCTATCCAACCGATTACGATATTCAGTCTGAAATTAAAGAGGAGCAGACGTAAATATCTGCTCCTTCTGTGGATATTATGTCTTAAATGTTCCTATATTTCCATTAATATGTCGTGCAATATCGCTGTCATCCTGTCTACCATGGTCTTGTCGCATATTAACGCTGGACGAAATCTAATTGTATTTGCACCGCATTGTAGAATTATCAAGCCTTTATCGAAAGCCTTTTCACGAACAGTATTCCTTGTTTCTGTATCTGGAAGATCGAAGGCTGTCATCAAACCTCTACCGCGGACATTAGAGACTTTATCTGGGAATACTTCGGCGAGTGCATTAAGCTTCTCGAGCAGATATTCACCAATTATAGCAGCATTCTCGACAAGATTGTCTTCCTCGATGATTTCCATAATCCGTTGTGCGCGAACCATATCTGTGAGATTTCCACCCCATGTGGAATTTATTCGGGATGAAACATGAAACACGTTGTCCTTAACCTCATCGATGCGATCAGTTACCATTATGCCGCAAACCTGTGTTTTTTTACCAAAGCAAAGTATATCAGGGACAATGCCGAAATGCTCGTATGCCCACATTTTACCAGTAATTCCCAGACCACTTTGAATCTCGTCGAATATTAGCATGACATCGTATTGGTCAGCCAGTCTGCGAAGCTCCTTGAAAAATTCCGCTCTGAAATGATTGTCTCCACTTTCTCCTTGAATAGGTTCGATTAATATACCTGCAACATCCACAGCGCCGGTTCTCAATGTCTCCTCGATTTTTCCTATAACACGTTTCTCTGCCTCTTCAACAGCCTTGGTATTCTCTTCGGTAAGTGGGAATTTTACTTTAGGTATTTCAAAACGAGGCCAGTTAAATTTCTCGAAATATTGTGTTTTGCGAGGATCGAAGGTATTAGTTAATGACAAGGTGTAACCGGTTCTGCCATGAAAAGCTTGCTGGAAATGAATAATTTTCTGACCAATTTCACCATTACCTGCTGCAATATTTTTTCTAATTTTCCAGTCCTGTGCAGCTTTTATTGCATTCTCAACTGCCAGAGCACCTCCGGATATGAAAAACAGATACTTGAAATCATCCGTCATAGCCACACGTTCGAAAGTTGCGACAAACTGAGCCATCTCGATTGTATAAATATCGGAATTTGAGGGATTCTGCACAGCAATTCTCGATATTTTTTTGATAAATTCTGGATCATTCATTTTTGGATGATTATGTCCCAATGCCCAGGACGCAAAATAGCTGAAAAAATCTAGATAATACTTCTGACCTTTTGAATCGAAGAGATAATTTCCATGACTCTTTTCGAAATCCACTACAATAGGCATACCGTCTGCGAGCATTGTTCTCGATACAATATCGTGGACATTGTCTGCCTTTATTGCTTTAACTTGTTCTGGAGATAATGAATTTTTAGCCATCATGGCTCCTTTCTATTGAATAGCATTGAAATAAACACTTCTATTAATGCCACTCAATATATTGTTTCCGAAACTACGTTAAAGAAAAATTTTAGATAATTATGCTTTGCAAAAAAGATCGATATCATCAAGTTTGGTAATTCTAATCTAGTTCAAGTTTCTCCATATATTTCATAACCTTTTCAAGATCTTCAGGAGTTAATTCAGAAACTCGAGTAAAAATATGATTCAAAGATTTCTTAAAGACAGGTGTAACCTTACGTACTTCGCGTGTTTCATTTATTACCAGAAAATGGTCCACTAGAACATCCTCCAGAAGCTGCTGTGGTATTAGCGGTTTATTGAGTTTTAATATTCTACTGAAATATTTGCAGATGGCTTCAAGGCTGGTTTTTGATGGAATCTGTTCGCCTTCCCAGAAAACAACTGTCTTCCGTGAAACTTTTAGGGAATTGGCAATATCGTTTTGTGTAACATTCCTACCGGATACAATACCCGCAATCTTCCGTAGGAATCTCATATTATCTGAGAATATTTTTTTTGTGGAATTACTCATAATTGTAACTCAATGTTACATTTTTATATTGACATTTCGAAAAGCATCCTTATAATGTAACTACGTGTAACAGGAGGTTACTTTATTGATCTCTTTGATCCAAGAACCCAATAGGATAGACTTTCTCTTCTGGTTCGCTTGGCATATCAGGGAAATATGCAATAGACGTAATGAAATCGTAGCGTATAAGAATATCTGCACGTTTCATCTCGACTCGGTTCGATTCAGGAAACCTAATAGGATAATCTGCATGCTCGATCCAAATTCCCAGATCGCTCACGGAAACAACCTTTGCAACAATAGAAATTGTGCTTCGTTCAAAAATATCGACTTTGGGTCTAAGCTGCCAATCCAGATGATTAGTTTGTGCTATTGTTAATACTACTCTTGAACCAACAATCTTTTCAAGCATAAATAACCTCCTTTTAACAATTATAAGAAAATGTGACAAATTGTGCAATAGAAAACGTTAGAGTGGAGGATTTTTTGAAAAGAAAGAAATGTAAACCGATTAGGATTAGTGTAATGAGAATTCAGAGTATGACAGTTGAACAATTGATTAAATGTTATCCAAAAATGCAGGAAGGGGAAATTATTTTCGTATCTATTTACGGTGATAATTGGGCGAGAATTGGACTTAAATCGGATGAATTGAAAAAATTTGTGAAAAGAAAACTTGATGAAAAAATTTCAATAACTACTAAAATGATGAGAAAATTTTCAAAAGGATGGTATGATGCCGACGAAGAATTATCTGAAGAGAAGAAATTATTGGATCAAGAAGCTTTTCAAGCAACTTCGACGCCAGGGTTTCACAGTTCAAAAATGTCTTGAAAAGATATCTGAAGAGCTTGAGGGTCAATTGTCTCCTTGGGGAGTGAAAAAAATCGTTTATAGCTCCCGTGCTGACAACGGCTAACAAGAAGTGAACTAGAGCCTTTATCGAATAGGATTTCCAGTCACAATGTTTAATTTTTAAAATAGGAACTTCTATTAATTTAATATTACGGTAAGAGTAATTTTACACCTATTTATTCGAAAATAATCAGCATAGGTCGGATTACTCCCGCTCTGATTTGTGTTCTGCCAGAAATACTCGCTGTTTTACCATCTTCGGCTTTGATAACATCACGATACTTGTCTTTCATTGTATATTCACCAAAACCCTCGGTTAGCATCAATGTGAATGGAATATCCTCATCACCGGTTACTGCAATACCCATTTCCTGACCGTAAAAATTTACCCAGTCTCTATAATTTATAGATGGAGCAACAATTCCTGCTACATCGACCTGCGCACATTTTCTAAGAAAATCCTCATCGATAGAGTTTAGACTAACAACAATCGTTTCTGGGTTAAGCATGTCTATATCGGATTTTTGGGTGACTATTCTAATTTCTCCACTGTTTTCATTGCCAAAACCAATCATTCCATAAATAATTGAACCTTTAGTTTTTATTGAAACAGATAATCCTTTTCTAATATCGACAACCTCACCTTTCGCAAACGATTTGAGCGATATAGGCTTGATATCGTATTGAATGGTAACATTGCCAGTTTTTGCGACGACTTTTTTTATTGTGCCAGTTATCGGTGATTTGACGATTATCCCCTGTCTCATGTTTGCTGCCAATGCCTGACCTTTTTCTACAAAGTCGCCTTCTCTGAATCGTAGATGACCATGAATTGATCGAGGATTTATTCCAAGCTGTTTCGCTACATTAATCGACTTAGGTTTGCCATCATAGTCTTGGATTTCCCGCAATACGATAAGTCCGGAGTCCTCGATTCGGGTAACCTTTCCGCGAATGGGTGAGGTATAGTAAACTGTGCTTCCCATAAGTCCCGTTTTTGCTCTGAATATCCTTTGCCCCATTCGAACTTTTTCACCAGCATTAACTAAAAGACCCTCCTTGATTTCCTTCTCGGTGATTTTTTTTCCATATCCAATCAAATTGTAAATATTGATAATGTATAGTTTCGGAGGAGCAAATTTGTTTTCCCCGATAATAGTATTTGGTACTACATAATCCCCGACTTCTGAAAATATTTCTCCTTCATACGGAAGTCTTCGTTCTATTATCCGTTCATCATAAGTAGTAATTTCCGTCCTTACAGCTCGTACATCGGTGGAAAATCGATCGATTTTGTCCTTAAATTCTGCAATATTGGAATGCGCAAGCGAACCATCGATGAAATACTCACCTCGACCGCGACAGTCGAACAGAACTGGCAAATTTGTTTTTAACTTCATTATATCCTGTCTGGGATCGATTAAGATGTTCTTTCCAGAAATTATTTCAAAATCCCCTCCGTTTTTGAGAAGTAGAATATCCCTGCCTTTGAGGATATATGTTTTATTATCTCTGTGGTCTTTAATTTCAATTACAATCTTTTTTGGCTTAATCTTACCTATAGGTGCAATTATATATCCTATATGCTCGAGACAATCTTCCTGAAATAGTGTTAGTGCGTTTCCCTCGTCTATTGTTGAAAGAATACCCATATGTGGGCTTTTGAATGATTTATCAATTGCAATTTTTGTTACGCCGGATGGCAGGAATCCATCTGCAAGAATTTGCAGAGCTTTAGTATGCGAATCTGTGTGAGCGAAAATTCCACCTGCCCCAATTAAAAGGTTAATATTGGAAAGTTGAAAATACTGCTTATTAACTTGTAATTTGAATAAGTCCTCGAATTGATTTATATCTTTTATAAGTTTTCTCCTATCCAAGAAACCGATCTGAGCGATTTTGAAGTTCATATCCTTATGCATATCCCATGCTATTCTAAGTCCTTCAATAGCGGATGCATATTCAACAATTTCTTCCGATTTATGAATAGGATTATATGTTGGATTCAATGATTTATTAGCGATATAGTTCTCTACATCGTTCTCGTCGATTTCCTCTGGCAAATTGTCGAATATTCTATCGATTCCTGCTTCAGCCATAATGTTTGAAATAGAATAGCTCATCCCGATATTAGCTGCAACGGTTCTATGACATTCACCCGCAATAATTGAGAATATATCGGTTGTAGCTCCTCCCATATCGACCATAACAATATTTTCGTTGGTTTCCTTGGCATACAATTTTAAAATATTCTCGACACCCACAGGAGTGGGAATAATATCTATCGATGTCCAGTTCTTCAATTCCGAGTATCCAGGAGCTTGTTCCATGACATTTTCCATAAACAGACGATGAACCATATTTCTCGCAGGCTCGATATTAATTTCATGCATATTCGGGCGAACATTATCCACCGTATACACATCGAATGATTTATCTAATATATTTGCAACGAAATCCTGTGCTACAATGTTCCCGCAAAAAACCAACGGAATTTTTTCATTCTTCCTGAATTTCGGGGTTGGGTTGGCAATAGATAGAAGTTCTGAAAGCTCGACAACTCCCGAAATCGCACCGTCGTCGAGACCGCCTGCCATAAGCACCATATCGGGATGGAGTTCTTGCATGAGTCTCATTTTGTCGATAGGCAAAATATGATCGTCCACCGTAAACGTTTTGAGAATAACACCACCAGCACCGTATGCGGTCATTTCTGCAATGCTACCCGTTTCGACTGCCGAAAGTCCGAATACAAGAATCTGAAGACCACCTCCTGCAGAACTTGTGGTAAGATACGTTACTTTAATTCTATCCTGATCATCGGTTAGAGATAAATTGGTTTTCTGTTCCAATCTTTTCATCAATTCTCGGAGACCGACCTTTACGTCCTCATTAGGTTTCTCCACAGTTGTAGGGACATTGTCTTCAGCGATAAACCTAAGGGTTCCGTTGATTTTTTCGAGCAGGAGTCCTTTTGTGGTTGTGCTTCCTATATCGGTGATTACAATATATCTGTTATTTACGGACATAATTCCTTCGATTCGGGTTACAGAATTTATCTCAAATAATACTCCCCTATAATATAGTATGTGAAAATTAAAGCAATTATGTTACTCAAAATTAACTCTGATTACTTAATTATTTATCATAATTTCAAACCCGAATTTATTGTCCTCAGTGGTGCACATACTTTTCAGTAATATTTATCGCTCTATCTTGAGAATAATCGATAATTGAAAATATCTGAACCGCGGATTACGCAGATTAGAACCGCGGATTACGCAGATTAGAGGATTAACTGGGATTCCAACCCCTGACCTTTCACTACGCTCAAGGTCTTTAAGGGGGATAAATTCATGGTGTGGTAAAGGAACTTGTAACCGTAATAGAGGGTGTTCATTGTGAGAACCATTCATGTAATGTTACAATTTGGTAATTCAGTATTGGTAACATTCAGAGGGGGCAGTGGAGATTTTGAGATTATATAATCAATGAACTCAGAAATATATGGTACGCATATAAGATATAGCTTTTTCTTAAGTTCATTTTCATGTTCCTCAATAGTGTTCTTTGGGTCATACCTGAAAAAAAAATTATATTTAAAATTGAATGTAATATTTGCTTCTTCATTGAATAAAGAGCATTTAAAAGCAGCGAAAATGACATTATTTTGCTTATCAGCATCACCAATTGTCAAATTGAAAGCAGGTTTATATTCAATATTATCGGGTGGCTTATTTGGGAGTTCATAATTAAAACTCGAAATAAATTTGCCATCTAATTCCAGTTTCATAGTCTTGCCTCACATGCAATTATTTGTAAAATGTTTCTTTTTACTATATCAAAGTCAGAGCTATCTTTGTTTTTCTTTTTAAGTAGGCGATTAAAAGAAGAATAAGGATTAATTTGATATTCAATCTGACATGAAAATACTCCTCTCCTATGGAGAACTTCATTAAGGGTATTTCGGTAGTATTTTTCAGTATCTTTCTCAGTGTGAAGAATGATTGAAACATTAATTCCAAAATTCTTCTTCAGAGATAAGTAAATAATCCCAACAAGTTTTAGTGCTTTGGCATATTTATCTTCGGGGACGTTAAAAATATCCGCTCCGAGAATTCCTTCTTCCTTAAGTTCTGGATTCATTGTGAATTCGGATGAGGTTGTATATTCAATACCGGGGAACAAATGCTTAAATTTCATAAGATATTGTCGTAATTCACTCTCATGGTCGTGATTTTGTGTCATTGTGTAGTAGCTATGTCGCATTTCATATACCTCATAAATTCATTCATAAGTTTTTCAAAATCATCGATGCTGCCTTCAATATCAAGCGATTTTACATATTCTAAGTAATAATCTCCCTTTACACGCATATTATATATATTCTTGTGGATTAGATCTATTTCATCCCTCCATTCTGGATAATACTTTTTAAATGCTTGAACAAGGTCCTCTTTCCTCTGTATCCTCATTATTTGCCCATGCCCATTATCTCTAAAATATTTATCAACAATTGCGTGCAAAGCTTGATGGAGAGAGTAATACATTCTCGAAGCTACTGTGTTAAGAAAGTTGCTCCTATAACAAAGTTCGGATGAATAATAGAATTCTCTACTTTTCTTCATGCGAGGACATGCTATATCGTTCTCGTTCTTCCAATCCAATTTAAATTGTATGGGCATATCAGTTTTGCAAAAAAATTTTATTAATTATAAAAATAAACGAATAATATGCATTAGTGCAAGTTTTTTTCATATTTCCCTCATTATATCACACTTCTTCAAAATACTCAAGGGAAAAAATTAGGTGTGGTGGAATAATTCCTGAACCGCGGATTACAGCAGATTAGAACCGCGGATTACGCAGATTAATGGATTAACTGGGATTTCAATCCCCTGCTTGCTTTGCTCGTTATCCTCTTATCAAGGAAACAAAACAAATTGCAGCAATCCCAACATGTGTCCCCCTCTGGGGGAAACTCCGCGACCGAAGGTCGGGGTAAAGGGAATTGTCACCGTAGTAGAGGGTGTTCACCGATTATCTCTTCAAGATTGCTGTATCTTCTTCATGATGTGGTTCGGAAACTGTATTTGGAAATCAGCTTTCTCGATAAGTTTCATACTAAAATTGCGGGGAAGTTTCAAAACAGCAATTTGTTTGCCTAGTGTCTTGACTGCATCAAAACTATATGTAAGGTCTTCGTCTCCGCTTATTACAACAGACACATCATACAGATCTTGTGCTGCGAAAAAGACCATATCGCTGACAAGTTTTGTATCAACACCTTTTTCCTTTGCAATTCCGTCACGATAAACAAGATGTCCTGTTCTCAATTCCCATTGATTAAAGCGCTCAAGTTTTTGAAGAAATGATTGAGTTTTTCTATAGTTTTTTGGTTCCATTTTTTGGTCAGGATATACAGAATAAAAGTAAACCCTCTGAAGGATAGCATCAAAAGGGAGTTGTTCTAAGACTTCTAATACTAATTTTCTATAGTCACAATGGAGACCAATATTTTTAAGAACTCGGTATAGATTGGAACCGTCGATGAAGAATGTGCACCTAAGTGGTTCCGGTTTTACTAATGTCAAGGTAACCTTTCAAAAAATGATGCCCATCTTTGACATCCCTCGTGCATAAGCCGAAGGGCAATGACGGGCAGGTTAATCTAATCTGACAGTTCCCCAGGAAACTGGCAGGAGTTTATTTTACCTGTTTTAATCATAATCTTCTTGTCTTTTATGTCAAGAGAAAAATCAGAAAAATTAGAAAAAATCTTGCTTTCCGTCTCGTCGCAACATGCCCATGTATCCTCAAAAGCAGAAATCTGTGCAGAAGCATCTTCACCGGTCTTATCCTTGAAAATGACATTATACACCTGCTTGGAATTGAAAGGTGGATCGAGATAAATCAAATCTACCGATTCATCGGGAATTTATTCTTGAAAGTTCAAAGAGTTTATTCGCTGTGTTGTATATCTTACCCTTACCTATTGTAACAGCGCTGTCAGCAGCAAGTGCAACTGCCATTGTATTCATAACAGCTACTTCAGCGGTCATTTTCTCCTCCTCTTTTTTGTGTTCTCATCTCATTTGTTTTCTTTAACTACCGAATCGGTTTTCTCAACCAATAACTTAAACTCTTGCCAATTCATCTTTCTATTTTCTATCTATTCAACTACTCGACTTGCCGACGATGTAATATATTTAAATCCCAATCCTGCGGGACCATATATATTTTATCCATCTCGAATCCCAGTTCTTTCGCTTTATCGAGCAAGCTATTAAGGATATTTTCATCCAATTTTGGTGTCCTGCTTAATATCCAAAAATACTTGTATGAATCGCTTACTACCATTGCATATCGATAGTTTTCGCTATCCAATTCGATAATAATGTAGTCACCATAAAAGAAGAGGAAGAATGAGACTTTCAAATGCCCGACATCCTTTTGCCCTGCGAATTTGGCTTTCCCGTGAGCGGTCTTATGCTTGCCGTCTTTGTTATTCTTATCACCTTCGTTCAGGACATCGACTTTTCCGTCGTCGCGCATTGTGTATGTAGCGGTAACATTGACGAGACTTTTCTCAAAACTATGAGGGTATCGCGCAATTTCATACCATTTCCCAAGGTATCTATCCAATTCGAATCCGCTAACCGGCACGAAATTAGTTTCGCCGGCAAATACGGAATAAATGAACGAGAGCGATACGATGATAGCTATGAAATAGTTGAATTTCATCTTTCTCCTCCTTTTTAGTTTTCATTTATTTTCTTTAACTACCGAATCAATTAAAAAATAATCTTTCAAATCAATTTGCGCAATGCGAAATAAATTTGTCTGAACCGCGGATTGCGCAGATTAGAGGATTAACTGGGATTTCAATCCCCTGCTTGCTTTGTTCACTGTCTCTCTCGTTAGTCGGAATCGGGTGAGGGGTTATAAATCAAAGTCGGGTGAGGAGGTAAATCGGAATCGAGTGAGTTTCGGGATAAACTTTGTTCCGACATTCTTATGAATTTTTTTTAAATGAAAAAAGCTTCACATTTCAGGTTTTTGAGGATAATTATTATTGCAATTTTTACATTAATTAGCAATTTAAAATACTCGAATTTTATAATTGGAGGTTTTTCTGTGGTTCTGAAACCTGTCGAAATGATCTTAAGCAGGGAAGATATTGCCAAAATTGTCAGCGATATAGGCGGACAGATATCCAATGATATGAAAGATTTGAATCCATTATTTCTCGTGGTTCTTAAAGGTGCGGTTGTGTTTGCTGCTGATCTTATGAGATCGGTTTCCATTCCTATACATTTGGATTTTATTAATGCGCGATGTTACGGTAATTCCATGGCACCTGGTAATATATGGGTGGATATTCCCGAAGAAATAATAGTTAAGGACAGATTTGTTGTTATTATAGAGGATATAATTGACACAGGCACTACTCTTAGAGCAATGTTAGACAAACTAAAAAATCGAAATCCGAAGGATATTGTTGTTGCAAGTCTTTTGTCCAAACCGGAGAGAAGAAAGTTCGATGTCCCAATAGATTATCTTGGGTTTGAGGTGCCGAATACTTTTATCGTGGGTTATGGAATGGACTTCGCCGAAAAATTTAGAAGATTACCTGATATAATGGGTCTCGAGGAGATTTAAATGATCCGAACAGGACTTTCCGTTTTCAGAGATGAAATTATTGGCAAGTTAGGCAGAAAAAAATTAGCTGTTCTATGTAATCAAGCCTCAGTAGATGAGAATTGCATCCATATTTTAGACATTATTTCCGAAAGCAACGCAAAACTCGAATCGATTCTAACTCCAGAACACGGGTTATACTCCATCGCACAGGATCGAGTGGCTGTTGTAAACACTATTCATCCGAAATATTCCACACCAATGATTTCTCTTTATGGCGACAACCTCGAATCTCTTAGCCCCAAGCATGATGTTTTCGATGATATAGATATGTTAATTATAGACCTTCAGGACATAGGTGCAAGGTATTACACGTTTGTATGGACAGCATCATTGGCATTAGAGCGAGCGGCTGAAATGAACACTCCGGTTATGGTGCTTGATCGACCTAACCCGATAACCGGAGCGATTGAGGGTCCTATGCTCGAGGATGAATTCACCTCTTTCGTCGGTTTGTACCCGATTCCAGCAAGACACGGAATGACAATTGCGGAAATACTGAGCTATGTAAACTTAAATTTCACGAATGGTACTGAACTGGAAATTGTGAAAATGAAAGATTGGCAAAGGAGTATGTGGTTCGAAGAAACTGGATTGCCATGGATACCAACCTCACCGAATATGCCCACACTGAAAACTGCAACAGTATACCCCGGGATGTGCCTTATTGAAGGAACAAATGTCTCCGAGGGTCGCGGCACGACCAAACCGTTTGAGGTGTTTGGTGCACCATTTATTGATTCATACGATTTTGTTGACAAAATTAATTCTTTTAGACTCGAGGGAGTCAAATTCATACCGTGGTTTTTTGAGCCAAAATTCAGTAAATATGCAGGTAAGACTTGCGGTGGAGCAATGATAAATGTCATACAAAGAGATATAGCTAAGCCTGTTCTAATTGGATTTGCAATTATTAAGGCAATTTTTGAAATGTATCCCGATGAGTTCGAGTTCTCTCAGGAATCCTATGAATTCGTTGGGGATAAATTGGCTTTCGATATTCTTGCTGGTTCCGATAAGTGGAGAAATATGATTGTTCAGGGTGCATCGTTGGAAAATATTTCCCTCGCTATGGAATCGGAACTTTCGGAATTTAATACTATTTCATCGAAATTTAAACTTTATTGATGCAATATCATCCGCTTAATTGTAAACTAAGCATCGGGAAAGGAGAGTTTCAAATGAATAGAGAAATTTTAGGATCAGTGCAAATCGCAAGAATTGGCTTAAATTTAGTATTCATTCTGTTAATTCTATTAATTTCAAGCCAGATTTTTGCACAAAAAAGCGAGGAGGAAAAGAAAATGACCGATGAAAAAAAGCTGTCCTTGGACGAGATGCACAAATATTTCGCAATAGAACTAAATAACAAAACATGGGGACTCCTGGGGAAAAAAGATAGAACTGATGCGGAAAATTTGCATATGATTCACATTGCTCATGGTTCCTGTGCTCATTGGTTACATTGCGGTACTGCTGTGAACGAGCAAAGAGGTGAATGGCTTATTTCGCATGTTTATACTGTACTGAATATGCCACAACCTGCAATATTTCATGCAAAAAGATGTATGCTTCTCACACAGGAAAACAAACTTGTCGATTTCGATCTCGCATACGCTTATGAGGGAATAGCTCGAGCATATGCATCACTTGGAAACAAAGAGGAATACCAAAAATACATTAAATTAGCAAGAGATGCCGGGGATAAAATTCAGAATAAAGAGGATAAGAAGATTTTTGATGCTGATTTCGATGCTGAGCCATGGTTTGGAATGAAATAAACTATAATACGACAAGATTTAAGAATGCTCCTGCGTTTAGTAATATCGCATGTTTAACGATGATGAAGCTGTGAATTATTCGTTGGCTTGTATTGAGGATGTGATATTTATCGACACGAAAACTGTTTGAAATACGTTCTTCTATTACAAAACTACTGCAGATTTATGAATACGCTTTTTTTTAGTTTCAAACTTTGGAATTTTGAAATATTTATTATACTTAATAATATAAACTTATATACGTTGAGTCCGGGAGCAACACAATGGGCAATGATAAAATTGATGATTTTATAAGAGAACGCGAAAGACGTAACAAAATTGTCCTAGAGCATGCGAATTTGGAAATGAAACGGTTTTTCAGCCTTGATTCTCAAATCTACAGATCGGGTGAACTATCATCTAAAATGAAGGAGCTAATGGGACTTGTCGCTTCTGTTGTTCTTCGTTGTGATGAATGCATTGTGTTTCATGTTAACAATTGTTATAATGAAGAGGTTACAGAGTGTGAATTCGGTGAGGCTTTGTCTATTGCACTAATTGTCGGAGGTTCTATTGTTATACCACATCTGCGGAAAGCTTTTGCCTATTGGGACGAACTCATAAAACAATAGATGGAATAATTTTATTGTTATTATTGCATAAATTAATGAGAAAAATTCTTCTTATTAAATTTCAGGTAGGAGGTATGTCAGTGTATCCCGATTTTAATCAGCTTCTTAATCAAATAGACGAAATTGTGCACAGCAATCAAAAGCGAGATAAGAAATATAAGAGCATCTGTAAATTGCTTGCGGCAAACGTAAGCCACTACGATTGGGTCGGAATCTACATTGCTGATAACGAAGAAAAGCAACTTAATCTTGGACCTTATGTGGGGAAATACACATCATACATTAAGATACCTTTTGGGAAAGGTGTTTGTGGACAGGTCGCTGAAAAACAAGTAATGATAGTGGTTCAGGATGTTTCAAAGAAGGAAAATTACCTATCTTGCGGTTTGGAGGTTAAATCAGAAATAACTGTTCCGATTATCAAAGATAATGTTTTTGTTGGCGAGATAGATATAGACTCGTTTGTTTTAGCACCTTTCACAGATAAGGATGAGGAATTACTTAGTGAAGTTGCAGAGCATGTGTCCAAACTATTCTGAGAAAAGTGTTGCTCGATTATTTGAAATCTATCGCGATATCGAACACAGCATTTCGCAAAGGCTTGCAGAATTCAAAAGTATTTGGGAGAACGGTTCTGAGGAAGACCTTTTTAAGGAACTCGTTTTCTGCATTTTCACACCACAGTCCAATGCACAAATCTGTTGGGATGCAGTTAATATGTTGCACGATAGCGATTTGTTATTCCAGGGTTCCGAGAAAAGAATAGCTCAGCAAATAAATACTGTTCGATTTAGGTATACTAAGGCGAGAAATGTCGTTTTGGCTCGCAAACTTTTCCAAATTGACGGGAAAATATGCATAAAATCTCATCTGAAAAAGCTGAGCAATAATTACAAAATGCGGGAATGGTTAGTTCGTAATGTTAACGGGATAGGATACAAAGAGGCAAGCCATTTTCTAAGGAACATTGGGTTCGGTGATAATATCGCAATATTAGACCGTCACATTCTCAAAAACCTTGTCAATCTTTATGTTATCGCAGAGAATCCTAAGTTCATGTCTCACAAACGATATCTAGAAATTGAGCGTAAGATGCTTAAGTTCGCCAAAAAAATTGGGATTCCTGCTGCTGAGCTCGACTTACTTCTTTGGTATAAAGAAAAGGGCGAGATATTTAAATAGTTTTTTATGTTATCTTTTTAAATCGTAACTACCATTTGCCTGATTGTTTTAACAACTCCACCATGTGTCCCCCTTTGGGGGAAACTCCCCAACCGAAAGTCGGGGTAAAGGGGGTTGTCAAAGTAGTAGAGAGTGTTCAATTTTAACTTATTCAAGTCAATACCTTAGCTTCATTTGGATTTGTTTGCCAGTCTTATTAATTCAGTTTGTTGAGTCTCTTGCCAATATGAAATATATATGTCTTTTAAAGGCAGAAGAGAAATACTAAATTCATTTTCAAAATTATACCTTTCTCCATATTTGTCTCTTATTTCAATAGTAATAATAATGTCCAGTTCAATAGGATTTTTATCTGTAATATCTGCTAGACGAGCCGCGCATTGTGCACGAGTGTAATTGCTGTATGGTAAAAATGACGAAATAGAAGTGCACAATAATATGCTTTCTCTATCAATAGCTTTTGGAAATGTTATAATCTTTGAATTAGAATCAGAATATACAGAGGAAGCGAAATAAAATTGCCATGCTTGAAAAGAAGACGTTAATTGCTTTTCAGTAATATTAATCGCAAGGATATCTAGGTCTAATTGGACTGTATTTTGGATTCTGAAATTTATAGTAAATACCCCCCGTGGAATTTGAAATTCCTCATTTTCTTTTTCATCACCATTATCAACTTGCATCTCATTTCCGTTTTCATTTGGTTCTTTATTATGTGATTTCCTCTCTGTGTCTTGAAAATGCTCCATATAGCCTTTTGCTTTATCCAAAGCAAATGAATACTCGTTACCTTCCATCAATGATATGTCCAAATTAGGTTTGATTTGCAAGTTCTTCGAATCATCAGGTAATAACTTCATAAGCGAAGATTGCATTTCAGTAAAATCCTTGCGATTAGAAGATTGCATTTCAGTAAAATCCTTGCGATTAGAAGATTGCATTTCAGTAAAAACCTTGAAACTTGCCCATATCAATCCAATGATTATTAGAGTAAAATATATGTATATAGGTACTTTAAAATCCTGTATTACACTAAGAATCAAGCCTATTATATCAAGGAATACAAATATCCTAAGAACCCATTCTTTCCCAATGAGCCTAAGGTAAGTATAGATGTTTAATGTTTTGGGTTTTATCTTCATTCTCTTTTACTCCACTTACACTTGTAAATAAAGTATAAAATTGATTTGCGCAATGCGAAATAAATATGTCTGAACCGCGGATTACACAGATTAGCGGATTAACTGGGATTTCAATCCCCTGACCTTTTGCTATGCACAAGTTCTGTCCCTTTTATTAAAGTGGACAAATTCATGGAGCGAAGCGGAGTGAATTAGGGGGTGTCCGTGAAATCATTTAATCCGTGTTATCCGTGGTTCTGGGTGTTTTGCATTTTATTTGCTGTTTCCTGTGTTTATTAGTTCTCACAAGGTTCATTTATTTTGTTGCATTTAATGTTATTAATCGGTAATGTAAATATGTCTGAACCGCGGATTACACAGATTAATGGATTAACTGGGATTTCAATCCCCTGTTCGCTGCTGTAAGGAAACAAATTTATGGAGCGAAGCGTATTGAATTAGGGCGTTATCAAGGTAGTAATTGGTGTTTTTGAAATTGGTCATTTCCTTTCTTATTTTTACTATTTTTAATTAATAACACTATACTGCCAACTACACCAACCAAAAAACCTATTGGGCATACTAAGACTGCTATGATGAAGAAGAAGGGCTCGTCTCCTCCGCAAAAGTTCCAAAACTCCTCGCCGAACAAGAGAATAAACAGACCATAAATGACATTGTGCAAAATGGCAAAGATAAAAAATCCTGAAGAGGAAGCTCCAGTTAATATTAGAAACTTTTTAAGCCATCCTCTCACTTTTTGCTTTAGAGTAAAAAAAATCAATGCTAAACCTAGTAAGAAGAATGCAGTTCCAAAGATGAGAAAAAAAATAAGCATCATATTTCTTGGAACTGGAATTGCAATTACACATGCTATCACAACAAGAACTCCTACTAAAGCATAAAATATCGTTGCTGGTTTAAATACTCCTTTTCGAATTCCTGTAAACAAATCCATTTTATTTCCTCCTTCTCAAGCGATAATCGCTCCTTTTGCTTTATTCCTCTTTTGTCCTCCATACATTCTCAGCCAAGAGATGACAAAACAAACTGCAGCAATCCCACCATGTGTCCCCCTTTGGGGGTAAAGGGGGTTGTCAACATAGTATAATGCATTAGTGTAATTTGTGGGAGTATCACTTCTATTGAATCTATTATGTTTATTAATGCTTCTCCGTATTGATTACGAAAGAACAGTTCGAATAGCCATTATGAAATTTTTTGCTTCTTTACTCTGTTGCTCTAATGTCTGGATACCATTAGGAAAAAGGTTGGGATGGTTTGAATTTATGGAATTTATTTTAAAATGATCCTTAGAAATTACCAAATATTCTTTTGATTTCTTTTCATCGTTTCGATCATTATATTCCCATGTGATTATTCCTTTATCGGATAGAATATGATCAGGTTTGTTTGTACATTCATCGATGGTTCCATCGTCAAATTCCAATATTCCAATCCAAGCCTCCGTTGCTTGTGATGGAACAACAATTACAATCCGACGACATACATCTTGATTCGGTTCAAATTCCAACCACTCCTTAATTTTGTTTCGAACATTATTGCAAGTATCAATTGCGGGGGGACATGGTTTTCCCAACTCGCCATGTCGTTTTTTGAAATTATCCAAATTAACCACATCGGCATCAAGTTGTACTACCAGAGCATCAAGTCTTGGAGTCAGATCCATCAAAAATGCAAGGCATTTGCCATATATTTTACAATTCTTTTCAACACCTTCCCAACCACATTCATCTTTGGGATGTCTACCAGTTTCATCAGTTTGAGGATGAATAAGTTTAATATCAACATTATCACCAATAATGGCTTTTATAAAAGGTTCGAAAAAAGCCCAATCAGTCTTACCTTCCATTATTAATCCAATGGATTTCATACAAATCCTTTGGGAACACCACCGATCCTTCCAGATGTCCATAGAGTTGATAGCGGTATATCATATTTCTTCAAATCTTCAGTGTCAACAGTAATCCTTGTTACTTTCGTGCAACCCTTATCATCTCGATCTACTGCAAATAGTCTTACACCTGAATCATACAGTGGGAGACCATCAAGTACCAAGGGATTATGACAAGTCAAGAATACCTGCTTAGGTTGAGCATTCTCATCAATAAGGATTTTTGAGACCATTTTCACTATTTCAACCAAAAGTCTGGGATGAATACCAGAATCAAAGTTATCTATTGCAAATAATCTGGGAGAAGCAGGATGATATATTAGTGATAGTAGGAAAAGAACATAAAGTGCACCCTCACTTGCATCATATCCTGTAAGGATATTTCTTCCTTTTCTCATGTATTTATCAGAGAATCTTACCACTTTTTTGGGTAATCCCACAGTAGGTGAAGTAGTATATGATAGTGGGGTACCAGCTCCGAAACTGGATATCCAGTCAATCAAATCGAAAACCATTTGTAGATTGATTTTCTTTTCATTATGATAATCTATAAGATCACCAATTGCATCTGCTAATCTTCCTCCATAAATTCCAACAGTTGGTCTGGTTGAATTGTCAGACAGTGTTCCCCTAAGCGCAGGTGTCGTTGGCATATAAATAGCATAATCATTGAGTACATCAAGGAAATCTCCTGGTGTTCCTGCAATCTGCTGAAAGAATCTCGCAGTCGCAACGAGTCCTTTATATTTATTGTATCTTTTGGGTTTTTCTTGTGAACTTCCATTTTCATCCACCAGTTTCAATCCCTTTCTACCTCTCAATCCTCTTGAAATTAGTGTTTCATCATTGAGTTCTAAGGATTCTGTTGTATAATACCAGGTTTTTTGAGGTTGTTTTAGAGGATTACCAATCCCTACACGATAACATACTGTGTTATCTGAATCGTCCTCCCACTTACCTTCGATAGAAATAAATGGTCGTAGTTCATGTTCTGTAAAAGCACTCTTATATATCGCTGGTTGGCCCAGTCTAACGCCCCTACTTGAAAGTGTATCTTCATTAATAGTGCCAGAGGCAGCAGCTCCAAGTACACCGATTGCCTCCAGAAGATTTGATTTGCCTGAGCCATTAGCCCCAATAAGTATATTCAAGTAACCCGGTTCAAATTCAATATCATATAAAGACTTGAAACCTTTCACAGAAAATGAAGTAAGTCCACAAATCTTTTTGTTTTCCTGCTCTTTTTTCATATTAAAACCTTCTAAAAACAAAAAGTAAGGTAAATATAAACACCATCAAGTTATTTTTACTTCCATTTCGCTTCTTTTTCTCCACTTCCACTTATAAATAAGGTATAAAATCAATTTGCGCAATGCGAAATAAATACTGCTGAACCGCGGATTACGCAGATTAGTGGATTAACTGGGATTTCAACCACCTACTCGCTTTGCTCGCTTTTTCTCTCGTTAGTCGGTGTCGAGTGAGGGAGTGAATATCCTAGAATATCCTTTCACCCCCGATACAAATAATAAAAGACGTTTGATGCCAGTAATTTATTTCGATGAAATTTCTTATTATGGTATATATTTCCCTAAAAATAATATCAAAAATTCTGGATACTTACTCGAATTGGTTCTAATAAAATAAGAATAATAGGAGTTGTACTGTGAACCGAACTGTCGTTCCAAAATCAGTTTACGCTCCACTGTTGGTAATATCGGCTTGCTTTGCGCTGGGTATAATTGTTGGGAACGGCAACTCGATACCGATCTCGCAATTAATATTGATCTCAATCCTTGCAGTTATATTAGCGATACTTGCTACACAAACAGATAGAAAAACAATTAGAATCTTTGCTATACTTATAGCCTTTTTTGCCGCTGGAGTTTTCAGGATATCGCTTTTGCAAATACTACCTAGTAATCTATGGAGAAATTACGATAATATCACTGAGTTTAGCGGTACTGTTGTGAGTTATCCAGAACATAGAACCAATTTTTCCAGATTCACTCTGAGAATTCGATCGGTTACTGCAAATGAGAAGCATTACAGGGCATCGGGGAAAGTGTTAATAAACATAATTCCCAGTTCTAAATTAGAGATAGGCGATCAAATTGCAATCAAAGGAACACCTGAATTAGTTCAGGAATCGGTAACAAATTTCTTCGAGCATAACTACGGTAAATATTTGCGTAACAAGGGAATAACGGGATCCTTGGGGACATATCGAAAGAATGTTAATCCAATTAAATCAAGTTCTCAATACACATTACTGAAATTATTAGCGGAACTTAGAGAGACAATCTCAATCAAAATAAAGGGGATATTGCCAGGAAACAACGGAGCACTTCTAGAGGGTATCATCTTCGGAAGAAGCAGCAGTCTACAACGCAATATAGTGGATAAATTCAGCAATGCAGGTGTATATCATATTCTCGCTGTTTCAGGATTACATATTGGAATTGTTGCAGCAATTCTATACTGGATATTGCAGCGATTTAAGCGAAACCGAGCACAAATTGCAATTTTAATTGCGATAGGATTATGTATCTATTGCATGTTTGTCGGGCTGAGAGCCTCGGTTGTTAGAGCCAGCATAATGGCTGTCTTCATACTTTTAGCACCGTTAATTTACAAACGAACAAATCCATTAAACGCCTTAGGTGCTGCTGCACTTCTTATATTGGGTTTTGCTCCAAGGCAGATTTTTCAGGTTGGTTTTCAGCTTTCATTCGCTGCAGTAATCGGAATTCTATATTTTTTGCCACGTATCGTATATTTCCTTAAGCTAAAATACCGAACAGGTGGAAATATACTTCAATATATACTTGTCCTTTTCTTCGTCACAGTCTCGGCTCAACTGGGATTATTACCATTTATTGCATTATACTTTCATCAGATACACATTCTATCTCCAATAATAAATCTATTTGTGCTTCCTGCAGTAGGATTCGGTCTGTACTTCGGTTTTGCGGGATTATTTGCATATCTTATACATCCAATATTAGGAAAATTCGGTATTTGTTGCGCAGGATCTATAATGGATTTTATTCTTCTGGTTGTGAGACTCTTCGATAGGATTCCATTTGAGTACATCGCAATCGCTCCTCCTTCCACATGGACAATCTGTGGTTTTTATCTATTTATTATAGGCATCTTTAACATTACTTTAAGTAAGTGGGCTAAGTTCCTCACTCTGATAGGATTAATTTTGCTTATAGCTCCGATATTAAAGACAACACAAACTCACGATAACTGCATTTTGTTCTATATGAATGAGGGTTTCGCAGCGTATTTCGAAAGCGAAAAAGGGAATACAGCTCTTCTATGCGATAGCGATTTTTATAAATACTTGAATGTAGTCAAACCGTTCTTTCTTGCTCGGGAACGCAAAAAAGTGGATATGTTTATATACCTTGATAGGTCTTTGTGGCGAATTGAGGGACGTAGAATAGCAGAAAGTTTGAATCCAGATACGATTATTGCTAATATCGATCCGAGAGTGGGTATACAATTTAATTGGCTGACAATTCATCAAACTCCTAAGGGAGACATTATGATTAATTTTGCTAATCGAAAGCATCTATTTAAGCACGATAGTTTGGGAAATATATTTAAATCGTGTGATATTTCAACTGTAGTTACCGAAAAAGACGATTTGAAATACAGTTTAACTTCTACTCCAAAATCGGAGTTAACCATTTTGGTAACAGATAGTTACGATGATAGAATTCGATATCTGGATAATAAGAAGTTGTATTTGTCGGATGGTGCTGTATGGTTGCGATACAATTTGGATGAAATAATTATAACTCGACCTTAGAATAATTCAAATATTATCGTTTATATTCACAGAATAATTTAAAATATTATATTTAAATTCCTATTATTGAAAATATCACTTGACATTATTTAATATTAACTTTTAATTTTTGTACGGAGGTGATAAGAATGAAAAAATCTCTCGAGAGATGCCCAGCATGCAATACTTATTTAGAAGTTACTGAATATACATGCCCAAGATGTAGAACGAAAATTTCTGGAAGATTTAAACAGCGTAAATCCGAACTAAAATTACCTAAAGGATTTATGAATATCCTAAAATTGTTCATATCCTCGTACGGCAATATCGGTGAAGTAGCTAAATCTCTCGGTGTTAGCAGACCCACTGCCAGGATCAGAATAGAGCAACTTGGTAAAGCTCTTGGAATTACAATGCGCGACAGAGAAAAGACCGACGCTCTGGAAATTCTTGAATACCTCGATCGAGGTGAACTAAATGTGGATGAGGCTTTAGATAAAATTAAAGACCTTGAATAGGAGGAAATAAAATGTCAGTTGAGACACAGAAAATCCTTGAAATGCTTGAGAATGGTAAAATATCCGCTGAACAAGCTGAGAAACTTCTTAACGCACTGAAAGATGATACTCGGGAACATTATAAAAGCCAAAGAAAAGGAAAGAAGAAAAAGTTCATATTCATAGATGACCCAGATTTAGATTTTAATCCCCCAGATCTTGGACAGTTTGATGCTAAATTCGGACATATAATGGGTAGTGAAATGGGCGAAATTATGGGTGGCGGCAAAAGCCACACAGCCCCGATCGAGCCTTCCGAGGTGGAAAAAGTAAAAATTGTTATGGGTAACGGGGATATCGATATTAAGAATACTGAAGGATATCCAAGATTCGACGGAGGACACACTTCTGTTATAATCTTCAAAAGTGGAGTGCTAAATTTTAAAGTAGGAAACGGTGACGGTGAAGCTGAAATCCCCGCTAATACCGACCTGGATGTGAAGTCGGGAATAGGCGATGTGAAACTCGACAACCTAAACCTGCAAAATGTGAATATTATCGCTGGTTTGGGTGATATAGACATGGTTGGTAGTGCTGATAATATTGACCTAAAATCGGGTAGAGGCGATATTAACTGCAATGTTAACGCTAACAAGTTAACTGCAACTATTGGTGATGGCGATGCAGATATTAAAGCATTAAATGCTGATGAAATAAATATCAAAATGGGCAATGGCGATCTGGATTTAGCTGTTGAGGGTGGCGCAAAGGTAGCGATAAAACTTAGACCAAAAGCAGAACTAAATTTGCCTGATGATACTGAAATTATCTCTGATGAAATCACAGGCTCTTTGAGAATGATTAGGCAGGTGGAGTTTAAATTTGGCGACAGTAGTACAGATGTTAAAATTTTGTTAGGTTCTGGTGACGCTAATATAAAACTTTTAAAGTAAAAGGAGATGTGTTATGGCAACCGAGTCTCAGAAAGTACTCGAAATGTTGGAAAGTGGGAAAATAACCGCAGAGGAGGCTGAAAAGCTTTTATCAGCGCTTAATCAACCGGAGCCAGACGAGTCGTATGCAGGGAAAGCGAAATGGCTTCGAGTAAGAGTTTACGAAGGTGATCTTAATCATGCAAAAGTTAAAGTTAACATACCGCTTCGGTTGGTGAAAAGTATGATTAAACTTGGGATGAAATTTTCCGGTAGTATACCAGACAAAGTTCAAGAAAAGCTTGCAGAAAAGGGCATTAATGTGAATCTTGAGGATATGGATGCGGATTCAGTTACGGAAATTATCGATGAAATTTCCAATTTTGGACCATTAGATCTTGTCGAAGTTGATGAAAAAGATACAAAAACTAGAGTCGAGGTTAAATTAGAGTGATTATAAGAACTGGTATAGGTTATGATATACACAGGCTTGAACCCGGTCATAAGCTTATTTTGGGCGGTGTAGATATCCCGTTCCATAAAGGTCATGTTGCACATTCGGATGGTGATACATTAGTTCACTCGATTATTGATTCGTTGCTTGGTGCGGCAGCACTGGGAGATATCGGGCAGTTTTTTCCTGATACCGATGATAAATATAAAAATGCGGATTCTATAGAGCTACTTCGCAAAACAGTACAGATGATTTTTGCTAAGGGATTTTCGATTGTCAACGTCGATTCGACAATAATAATCGAGGAGCCCAAAATGGCAACCTATATTCCTCAAATGCTAAGAAACTTAGTCGATGCAATGGGTATATCGATAGAGAACATTTCGGTCAAAGCTAAGACTAATGAGGGTTTAGGCGTGATAGGCAATGGAGAAGCCACAGCATGCATAACTGTTGTTACAATTGAATCGGAGAAACGATAGAAACTTAAGCTTATGTCAAGTTCAGATAATGAAATAATGCATTCATTTTCAAAGAAAAACAACTTAGGATGCTTGCATATGTGGATTCAATTAATCTGGTAAGTTGCATTTTCAGACTCAGGTCATGTTACTATGCAGCTATGCTTGTTTCATGATCGTATTTGTTAGATTTATTTCAAAATAATCCCTAAATTAAAACTTTTACCTTAAGATTTATTTTTTTCTTGACTTTTTCTTTAAATATTACAATATGTTATATAAAACACTTAAGGTAAGTGGTGAATAATGCGTTATATATTATTAAGTATTACGCTGTTGGTGTCTAATTATATTCTTTGTGGATGTGCAGTATCCCTTTCTTCAAACGCTAATAAACCCCGAAAAGCCTCAAAAATAAAGCCTATGATTTGTGAACTACGCATTCAGGTTAAAATTACGGATAAACTCGCCCCATACCTTGCTGAGGAGGGAAATATTAAAGTGCTTGGTGCTAAAGGTTACACAGTCTCAAAAGAGTATCCTGTACGTACTGGCATGCAGATGGTCATCTTCCCGGATATGCAGGCAGGACGATATATCGTGGAGATCTCATATGGAACAATTGTTGCCACGAAAGGTATCATTCTATGTTGCAACTGCCATGATAATTGGCAAGTCACATGTATGGCGGATCTTACAAAGCGCTTCAAGAAGAGCGATGCTACTTCAGCTGGATACAGTTCCACATCGAAGTCTGACGGGTACACTGGTTACTCCTACGATTTGGAAAATTGGGGTATCGACGAACAAGACGGGCAATATTGGGCTGTAGCAAACGATCACACCAGAGGATATACAGGTGAAGGAACCTATACGCAGAAAAGCAGCACAAGACCTCCAAAATGCTCTTTCGTTAGCCCGTGTGGTGAGGATTTGATATTTGTGTTGCCCGAAGACGCCATTGGCGAATAAAAAAGTATAGCATCCTGTGAATGCTGAGATGGTTGTGTTGTAAATATAACCTCGGATTGTAGGAAGTAATTAGAAGAATTCAGCACTGTTGATATGTAAAACGGTACCAGAAACAGAATATTCACTGAGAACAAAACATTCGGACCTGAGAATCAGTTTGCGCCTTCACGATCTCCTGATGGGAAATGGATAGTGTTTTCTTCGTCACCGATTAATCTCCCGAGTACAGTCGTTAACAGAAAAACCTAAAATAGATTTGATAATTGAAGTAGCGGTATAACTTTTTTTTTAAAAACTATTGCTAAAATTGAAAAAATAATTATATTAGTATTAACTCCTTGTTTGGTTTGTTTAGTTGGTGTTTTTCATACCTCTTGGTTATGGTTATGTTAAAGCCTCGCGAAAGCGGGGCTTTTTGGTGTGATCCATATCTCCTCCATTTGTACAGACAACTTTTGAGCCGATGACTTTAGTCGTCGGTATCCATCTACCCGCCGTGTGTCTATGAGAGTATTTGCGGATGGTGGTTCTGCAGAGGACTGAACCAGTTGTTTAATTTTCCATCTCAACAATTGCAATTTCCTCTTCCGTCAGTCCATACAATTCATAAACCAGCGCATCTATTTTCTTGTCCAGATGATCTATATCGTCCTGAATTATCTTTTTCCTGCTTTTTGATTTCTCTCTATGAAGTTGTTTATGAAGTGCAAGCATATCTTCGACCATTTTAACCATTAGGTCGTGCTTTTTCACTCACATTGAAATTTTAGCCTTGACAAATGAAATGCAATGATTAAGATATAATTGCGCCACGGAAAGGTGAATACCGTGCCTAGTAGCACGGAACCTCTTATGAGGGCTTTTTAAGCTCAGCCTTCTCGGGCGCATTTATTTTAGCTTAAAATTCCAAACTGAAAAGCAACTCCTTGTGAAATCACAGCTAATGCTTTTAACTCTTAATCTCATCTTTATGTGATTTAATATATGCAGTTTCGCTGAGTTTTCACCACATGACTTGTGAAATCCGTTTTTCTCATAGCCAACTGCACCCAATAAAATATCGACTAATTGAAGAATATCTTCCTTTCTTGAATCTCTTGGTTCGATAGTTTTAAAAGGAGAGTATCTTGTATTGTGCTTTTTTTTCCATCCATCGTTTAGGATTTTCTTAAGGTCATCGAGTTTATATTTCGTTTGGCGATAGTCGAGATATGTATAAAGAAAGGAACCATCTCTCGCAAAATCGCCAAATTTGTGCAGAAGAAATTGATAATAAAACTTATAAAAACCAACTTCTTTATCCCCCGCACTATACCTTTTATGGTCGATAAGCGATGTTTCAAATGTTGTTGCTGCAAACAGAATATCATTATAATTGTCTTCTCTATTTGTTGTTTTAAAAAAAGCTGAAATAAAGCGCACATAAGCACTGAGCATATTCCTTGAAACTTTAGTCCATTTCATTTCACTTTTTAGATAATGTATTTTCCGAGCTTTCATTAAATCTACATGCAGAAAATCAATGAAATCTTCCGAAATTATCAAACCACCAATAAGCATGTACTTACTTGCAGTTTGCCGACTTTCGTCGCAATATATGTAATATTTTCGAGCCATCTATTCTTCCTCCACCACCCTTATTTCCTCATCCGTAAGTCCATACAATTCGTAAACCAGCGCATCTATTTTCTTGTCCAGATGATCTATATCGTCCTGAATTATCTTTTTCCTGCTTTTTGATTTCTCTCTATGAAGTTGTTTATGAAGTGCGAGCATATCCTCGACCATTTGCACCATTAGGTCGTGCTCAATGATATGAGCAAGTTGGGAATAACTACGCTTCTGAAATCCACATTAGTTTATCTCGTAGTCCATTTAAACAGCCATGGGAAAGATATTTATCATGTTGAAGTCTACCGACTACAATACCGGGGTGAATACCGATGTTGTATGCAAAATCCTTGACGAATTCTTCTGAATATCTTTTCTTCCTTTCAATTTCCTTATATTCAGAAGGTGGAATAAGAATATTCGATGCAAATTCGTTTGCTTCATCCTCCTTTAGACCGGTGTCGCTATCGTAATCGACTATGATCTTGTCATAGGTATGGATCAGCGCATGCCCCAACTCATGGAAAAGTGTGAACCAGAATATGTCCGCATACTTACCCCGAAGGTTAATTTGAATGAATGGATGGTCGTTAAACCGGTAGTATGCCCCATTGACACCCCCTTTTGGGTATTCTTCTATTAATATGAGACCTAAACCTGCAGAAGCCAAAGATTCTTTGAGCCTATTCTCAAATTGCTTCGGTTGCTGAATGGTCATCGAACGGATATCCTGAATTAGTTCTTCGACGGTGTTTTTATCGAAAACCGGGAGGTCCATCGACTCTGATAGAATTTGCCCTTCACGAAGCCAGACAGCCACCACTTCCGGATTCTTACCAGCTGTGCTCTGACGGTATATAGCTTGATAATTCGGTTGTAGCAAATCGATGGATGGTATTTTCAGATATCGAAGTAGTTCGCGAAGTTCGAAAACCTTGTCCACATAAGGTTCAATTAATCCCCTTTCGATAAGTTCTTTGATCGGGAATTTCTTCATTCTCGGAACATCCTTTTCCAGCGCTTTTAACTCTTTGATATGTGCTTTTGTAAGCTGGTAATCGGTTTCGAGATTGAGCCAGAATTTGGCAGATATGTCAAGAACATTTTCAAGTTCGAGAGCGGTATGCGGTGTAATAGCAATCTTGCCAGTTGCGATACCACTGATCGTCTTCTCGGGTCTTCCCAACCTCCGAGCTAATTCCTTTTGGGTAAGACTTTTGTATTCGAGAACTTCTTTAAGATGCATCCCAGGACAAATAGCTTCATCAGTTTTTATTTTGGTAAATTGCTTGTTCATAATCCCCCCCTTTAGCTATGTGGGTCATGGATTTTATCGATTTCGATATATTGCGTTCCATTTTCAAGCTCCCTGAACCAGAACATCAGTCTCTTCCTGTCCGTCAAATCAACCGAAACTCTTTTATCGTCATATGGATGGGGTCTCAGATACTTATGTTGAGTATACAATTCATGCGAACTTTCGATAGCTTCGAGTTTTTTCAGGATATTATAAAACCTGTCAGACAACTCGCCGAGCACCTTTTTTCGTTCCTTCTCGGATTCAAAGCATTTCAAAAGTTTCTTATCTTTGAATTTAATATACATATTAAATTTCTCTCCGCAAGAAATAATTAACGGGAAGTGTTAATTTTTTTTATTCTTCCTCCACCACCCCAATCTCCTCATCCGTCAGTCCATACAATTCATAAACCAGCGCATCTATTTTCTTGTCCAAATGGTCTATATCGTCCTGAATTATCTTTTTCCTGCTTTTTGATTTCTCTTTATGGAGTTGTTTATGAAGTGCGAGCATATCCTCGACCATTTGCACCATTAGGTCGTGTTTTTTCACATCGGAGGGGTTGGTGAAGTCTAATTTTGGATATGGAATTCGTGATGTTGTTGGATTATCAAATTGCATTGTTCTTATTGCTTTCGCAAAAACAAATCTATACGAATACCATGAAAGTAGATGCGAGTTTAGAACACCTATTAGATATTTTTCTGAATAATTGCTTTTGTTCTTTAATTGATTTATTGTATCAACGAGTATTGAATTGGGTTCATTAATCAATTCTGATAATGAAGCTATGATTTTAATGTGGTCTTTGGGTCGTTGAATATGAGCAACTATTCTTTGTGCAAGAATGCTCTTGGGTTTAATATAAGCTTTTTCATCATTGATGTCCTTTTTTGAAATCCACCTTTCGGCGTTTTAGAAATGGAATAACGATTAATTTGTTTTCCACCGAAAACCTGAAAATCATTTGGATTATCTTTTGTGAATTTTTGTAGCATTGCTCCACGCTGATTTATTACAAGGTCATTCAAAAAAACTCCTGTAGATTGAACTTTCAAGCCGATCTCTATTTCACTTTGTTTAACCCCACTTAGAATAAAATCAAACTTCTCGCAAAGGCTTTTTTCAACCTTTCCTATTTCGATAATTCGCTCATCTTGCCGAACGCATGAAATATATTCATTTGAGACAATTTCGTTTTGTTGAACAAAGATTATTTGTTCGAGTTTCACTTCCTTCCACACCTTTGATGCATCAACAAGCAAAACTATATTGGGCAATAGCACAGCACGAGTTTTCTTCCAATTGGAAGCATAGATGAATGGCTTGGGAACAATAAATCCGCCAAAACCACCTCTTTTGAGAAGCCTCATTTGCAGTGACATGAATAGAGCAGCAGTATCGGTATTACCAAGTAAGAATTTGCCCTCAAGATAGCTACGCTCGAAATTAGAGAGTTCCGCACCATACGGCGGGTTCCCAATCACCGCATCGAAACCGCCGGATAACTGTGATGTGAAGGCTTCATCGATTGTCGAGATTGCAGAGGGCTG
The DNA here is from genome assembly GCA_964562425.1 of uncultured bacterium. Taxonomy (GTDB): domain Bacteria; phylum UBP14; class UBA6098; order B30-G16; family B30-G16; genus JAUWMV01. Next base: position 37 of record CAZLTJ010000020.1, on the reverse strand, counting down.
AAGCCCACTGTTGACAGGGACACCAGCCCCCTCATTG
>CAZLTJ010000019.1:0-29563 GCA_964562425.1 uncultured bacterium | reverse complement strand
CTCAGCTGGCGAACTGGATTTCAAGCCTCCTAAAGAAGTTATTACTGCCGCCGAAGAAGCCATGAGAGCAGGAAAAATAAAATACACTGCAGCATCCGGTATGCCTGAACTTAAAGAAGTTTTAGCGAAAAAATATACAGATATGTATGGCACCCCAATTTCAAGGAACAATATCATCGTTTCTGCAGGAGCAAAACAATCACTTTTAAACGCACTTTTAACAGTCATCGAGCCGGGTGATGATGTATTGGTTCCAACTCCATATTGGGTTAGCTATCCTGAAATGATTAAATTAGCAAGGGGTAAAATTATACTCGTTCCATCAAAAATGTCAGACGAATTTAAAGTTAATCCGGAAGTCCTTAGCAAATACATCACTGATAAGACAACAGCCATTATGCTTAATTCTCCCTCAAATCCCACTGGCTCAATCTATTCAAGATTGGAACTTGAAAATATTGTTAATTTTCTCCCTGAAAGGATTGCAATAATATCCGATGAAATATATGAAGAGCTTGTATTTGAAGGAGAGCATTGCTCTTTACTAAGCTTTGGCAGTGAAATATTCAAAAAGGCAATAATAATAAGTGGAGTTTCTAAAACGTATGCTATGACAGGCTGGCGTATTGGCTGGGCAATTGGAGATCCTGACATTGTAGCAGCAATGGGAAGAATACAAGCTCATGAAACCTCAAATCCATGCACGATTTCTCAATACGCAACGATAGCTGCACTATCCCATTGCGATTTCTTCTGTAATCAATTAGGACCGATTATAAAAGAGCGTAGAGATTTCACATTAAACCTCTTAAAAGATATACCAGAGATTAAACCTTTTTCACCAAAAGGTGCTTTTTACGTTTTCTGCGACATCAAAGATTTACTTAACAACAAAGTTCCCACCTCATTAATTTTTTCCAAACTACTTCTAGAAAAAGCCCTTGTTGCAACTGTGCCGGGAGAAGCTTTTGGAGCACCGGGATTCCTGAGAATATCGATCGCCGCATCCAAGGACAGAATCGCTGAAGCTATTGCTCGAATTAGAAAAACAATAGAAAGAGAATTATAAAATGCTGTGGAAAGATGGTGTACCTGAAATAGATGAAATCAAACAATTTACACCTAATGAACAGAGATTAATTTCTGGACCTGTGGCAATTATCGAATGCTTTCAGGAAATACCTTGCGATCCATGTTATGTATCGTGTAGCTTTGGCGCGATTTTGCCTTTTGAAAACATTAATGCGTTACCTCAGATCGATTTTGAACTATGTAATGGATGTGGCAATTGTGTCGCATTATGTCCTGGTATTGCAATTTTTGTTGTTGACCTTTCATATAACGATAACTATGCTCTTTTAAAGCTTCCTCACGAATTTGTTCCACTTCCTGAAAAAGGAGAAACTGTATCATTATTAAATCGTCGAGGTGAGATAGTTGCAAAAGGTCGAGTAATTCGGTGTATAAAATTCAAGGATAAGACTTCAGTTGTATGGGTTACAATCCCGAAAGAATTGGCAATGGAAATCCGAGCGATAACTCCAAAAGCCTATGAAATAGAAAATCCTTTAAGAGAATTAGTATAATAATTGAGTAGCTTTTTATATTGTGATCTATCGACACTAATTAATATATTTCCCGCCAGTCATCACTCCTTGTTCGTTAATTTTTAAAATTGTGATCTCTGTTAAAATCTCGTCTTCTTTCTCACGGTTGTCGTTAGGTTTTGCTTTCCCTGATGCAAATGGCACAGCCTGAGCAGTAAAGCCATCGTTCCCACCTTTTGTGATCGAATACTCAAAATATCTAATCCCACTAGGTGGCATAAGATTCAAGTCCTTAGGAATGTTGTCCAACAAATCCATAGTTGCAGGAGGGTATTTCCCTTTTTCTGCAAAATACATAGTAGAAGATTTATAAATTTGACTGAGTATCATCTTCGCGCAAGCTAACCTTGCGCCAACCATTGGTTTTTTATAATCGTCTATAATATCCTTTGTAATCTTATTTTCAACAGATAGTGGGAATTTAATCCCTTCAATTTCATAAATAAGCAAAACAATATATCCCGGATTAGTTGCGGAAGAATACGATTTTGCATCATAGACAAGCTCTTTACCAATAATACTTCTCAGTTTATTTGTGATTTCAACTGTTAACTCGTTAATATTTCGTTTATTTATATCGATAGCGAGTAATCCTTCCACATTTCTCTGTTTATTGTAACAAACACCCATCAACTTATTCGGAACACTTGCAGGAATCACAGCGACAGAATCGAATGTAACTTTGTATCCTCCCCTTTTGCCATTAAATTTAGTAGGATTTGCAATTACATTTTCAATAGGAATCGAGCTTTTACCGCAACCGTTAATAATAAATAGAATTATCATTAAGAATAGAGCTAGCAATAAAAATTTTCTATTATTCATCTTTACCCCATTTGTTTTGATTTGGGCTTCTATTTAACTGTATAATTGCTAATTAATATATCTTAATTTCAAGATAATAGGCTTTTATCCGTAATGTGCTTTCAAAACATATGCATATAAGTCTTTGGCGAAATCCGAAAACAATGCTGGTTTCTCGGAACTTATATCTACATTATTCAAGTATTGCAATCTTAAATGATCACCATCACCTAGTTCTGGTATAATTCCCGAAAAGAAAAAACCCATCATTTCCAGAGATGCGCAATATCTTTGTGTAGCTGGATGCGACATGGGAAGGTCGATGAAAATAACATCCATCTTCCTCAAACATAACTCCTTCAGTCTATATAGAACTAAATCCTCGAGGTCTGAACCATATGAAACAACTTTCATAAATGCTCTTCCGGCGTATGCCTGAGCTTTCACATCTACTTTAGCGGAAGATGCAATACTAAGATCAGTCTCAATTTGTCCAGCTCTTTTAATATCTCTTTGGAGACCACTGCGTTCATAGATTGCACTAATCATAGATTTGTGATGAAACGGCGGAAATACATCACGCTTAGGTTCCTTTCCCACTCTTAAATAGAAAATCAATGCTGAATGACGTTTTCGTTGAGCGTAATCAATATCTTTAAAAACCATTTTCTGGGGTGTATAAGCGAACATCATACCAGTTTCATAAGCACCCAGAGTAATATTGCCTTTTTGAGTATATGGATGCACAGTAACTGGTTCGCTGTAAAGACCATACATATTGCTATCTTTAGCCTTCTCAACAAGAAATAATTTCATTTCCTTAAATAATCCACGTCCTCTATATCGCGGATCGACAACCGCCTGACCACTCTCTCCGACCTTTGCATCCACAGAGTCCAACATCAAAGCCAGATGCCCTACAATTTCATCCTCAGGATTAACTGCAACAACAGACTGCATAAGCCCACTATTAATCAATTCGCGAATCTTCTCTGGATAGTATATATCATCGATACCATAGGAGTATCCATATGATCTATAAACACATCTTGCAAGATTAATTGAATCCTCGGGTTTAATTATTCTCAAATCGAGCTTTTCATCAGCTGGAGCTTTTATGATGGTTTTAATTTTATCTTCCTCAGAAACGTAATGTTCAGCATTTTTAAAAGGAAGATTTTTAATCATTTCCACCCGTTTCCCCTGCCTTCCAAGATTATAGAAATTCACTTCGTCAGCTAATGCTCTCATGAGAATTAAGCTCAAGCCAGATTCATCACTGGCTTCTAATTTTTTTACATCGATAGGCAACCCTTGGTCTTCGACTGTTACAACAATTTGTCCCGGTCTACGTATAAGTATAACCTTATATTCGCCGATTTCACCTGGATCAAAGGAATAATTTATCGTGTTTAGACATGCCTCCTCAACCATTAACTCTAATCTAGTGGATTCTTTTTCTCGCAAGCCTAATCTTACAGACATCTTTTGGAAGAAATTAGTAACATCTGGAAGATAATCTGTCTCAGCTTTAACTGATATGCTGGCAATTTGTCCTTCATCTTTGTCTTTTATATCCATAATGATAACCTCAAGGGGTAAAATTGCCTTGATTCGATAAAAAAAGGTCTTGGAGTTAAATCATTTTGCTAGAAAACTCTTTACGGTGCATATATTTCTAGTTATCGATTATTATTATTCAAAGCTCTTCATAGCATCTTCCGTAGCATCGTAGAAAGGGAATATTACAGAAAAGCCTGCAATATCAAAAACTTCTTTAACATGATCAGCCAAACATGCGAGAACAATCTTGCCATCTACAGATTGAAGCTTTTTAGCACCTAAGAGAAGCACCCTAAGACCAGCACTACTTATATAATCCAAATCAGAGAAATCAATAACTAAGTTTTTTTCACCACTTTCAATAACAGACAGTATTTTCTTCTGAAACTTAGGTGATGTGCTTGCATCCAGTCGTCCTTTAAGTTCAAGTAGAAGAACAGCGTTCTTTTTATTTTCTTTAATTTCCACAACCTTCCTCCTAAATAATTATATCATATTATGCAATTGTTATTCAATGTCGCTATTATCAAGAAGCGAATTTGCAAATCAATTATTCATTATTCTTTAGTAATAATTTGAAAAAATTCAAAAGTATATAATCAAAAAGTTTCAATTAACATAGAGAAGGAATAACTTTTCTCAGCATAAGAATATTCTTTTTATTTTCACGTTTATACTTCATTTCATCTATTAAAGTCCGAGTAAGATGAATTCCTAAACCTCCAATTTGTCTTTCCTTAACTGAAAGATCTTTATTGGGCTCAGAAACTTTTGTAGGATCAAACTCCATACCATCGTCCTCGATTGTAATATTAATTTCGTCATCCTCATATGATAGTAACACAGTAATTAAATGTTCCTCAAAGTCTTTATAGCCATAATATATAACGTTTGAAATCATTTCCTCTAAAGCCAAATTAATAGAGAAAATAGTTTTCTGTGGAATATCATTTTCTTTTCCAAAGCTCTCAAGAACATTATTAAGCCTTTCAATCTCAGAGATACTATTTTTCAATACAATTCTTCGCATTTTAGCCATTCTAATCTCGGCTCCCTTCAAAGTATTTTAATACTAAAATAGTAATATCGTCCGATTGGTCAACTCCTGCTGCAAAAATATTAATTTCTTCAATTACCCTATTAACAATCTCTAAAGGACTCTCATTGTATAAAGGTTTCAAGGTTTTTGTCAGTCTTTCCATAGAAAATTCATTATAATTAATGTCCATTGCTTCGTTAACACCATCGGTATACAGGAAGAGCGAATCATTTTTCCTTAATGTTGTTTTCTTTGTTTCAAATTTAATATTTTCAATTACTCCCAAAGCCATACCCTGTGTTTTCTCTAAAAAGCGTAATTCGCCATCCCTCGAAATATAATATGGAATATTATGTCCAGCATTTGCATAAACCATTTCGCCAGTAATTAAATTAAGTATAGCATAAAATAGTGTAGAAAACATCATATTTTCATTCTCTTGGCATAATTCATTATTAACTTTATATAAAACTTGATCCGGTGTCATTTCTATAGCTGTAGTCGCTTTAATTAATGTCTTCGTAACAGCCATGAATAAAGATGCTGGAATACCTTTACCTGAAACGTCTCCTATTGTAAAGCAAATATTATTATCGTCAACCAAAAAGAAATCATATAAATCACCACCAACTTCTTTGGCGGGTTCAATTATAGCAAAAATATCAAATTCAGGTCTTTCGGGAAATGGAGGAAATATCTTTGGTAAAATACCCATTTGGATATCATGAGCAATTTTAAGCTCACTTTCTATTCTTTCTTTGGCAGCAGTGGTCTCTTTTAGATTTATTATATATTTTTTTAGTTCATTTTCCAGATAGACAAAAGAATCAGTCAATTGACCGATCTCATCCGATGATTTGATCGGTGGCAGTTTTGCGTTAAGGTCGCCCTTTGCGATTTTCTGAGCTGCTTTTGCAAGAGAAGTCAATGGTTTAGCAATAGAACGAGAGATGAAATTTACCATTAGAAATAGAAGAATAATGCCAACAAATCCAATAATTAAGAGTTTCTTCGTTAGTTTTCGTACATCTGCAAGTAATTCCTTTTCGAGGAATAAAACTGCAACAGACCATTCATTCGATGGAATCGGCATGATATACTGCCAATATTTCTTCCCTGAGTAAATACTTTTATAAGGAACAAAGACTGCCTCGCCTTTGATCATTGCCTTACCAACATTATGTAAACTTGTATCACCAATTTGTTCAGCAAGACTGAATACAGAATGATTCATTATGAGTGTATCGTCCGGATGAGAGACAATTGTTGCATTTTTAGTTATAACTACACCATAGCCCGTTTCATATATTTTCATAGATGCAATGAGTTCCTGAAGCCAGCTCAATGAGATATCAGCAGTAACTATACCTGCAAATTTTCTTTCACCGTTAACAGTCCTATAAAAGGGAACCGAATATGTTGACATAACAATATTCCCGACACCCACATCAAAATACGGTTCTGACCATATAGGTCTGCCAAGGATTTTAGGAATCTGATACCAATCAGAATAAAAATACTCATAATCCTCACTACCGATATAAGTGAAAGATAGCGTATCATCTTTCATACAATAGTAAGGTGAAAAATAAAGTTGTTTTGGGTCAAACCCATATGGTTCAAACGCGATTGTTGCACCATAGATTTCTGGATTATTTTCTACCATACCTTTAACAAGAATAATAAGTTCTTCTTTTGTGAATTCGAAGTTATTCAATTCGTAGGCGACGTTTAATGGAACTTTTTGAACAGCCTGGAGAACAGTTTCAATTCTATTAACAATAGATGAAGTAAGATTACCTGCATTACTTTTTAATTCTCTAAGCATTGATTGACGAGAAGAAGAATAATTGTACCACATTATCAATATTAATACCAATAAAGCGCAAGAAAGAATATACAGAATCATTTTATATGCAATACTACTGTTTTTCATTATTCAAGCAATTCCTGTAAAAATTCTCAAAGTTGGGTATTGAATCTATATACCCGTTTACTTTCAACAAATTTGCCTCATATTCGTAGTCTTGTCTATTTAATTCACCAATTTCCAAAATACCTTCCTCTGAATGCATTAAATCTTTAATACAATTAAGCATCCATCTTTGATGAGCTCTATTTGCTGGTTCTTTGGCTTTATACATATATTGCATAATGATTTCAATTGCTTCATCGGAATGTTCAAAGGAATATTCCCAACCCTCGATACACGCTTTTGCAAATTCACAACACAACCGAGGATTTTTATTATAAGTTTCCTCAAGACAGTATAATCCATCTTCAGGGAAGTTAATGCCATAATCGGGGAAGAAGAATGTAGTTAATTCGTCTGGTTCTAAACCTGCATTAAGAATTGAGTGATATTCATTAAACCACATTGCCGACATAGCATCTACACCATCCCACAAGAAAAGGTTTATTGAAGATTGAATAGGAACAATTTCAACATCGATGTTGTATTTGTCAAAAAAAGTATTAAAAGGAAGTTTAAATCCAGATCTCCAAATCGCAATTTTCTTCCCGTTTAAATCCTCTGGTGAAACAATTCCGGTTGACTTTTTAGCAATAATCATTATTGCTGATCTTTGAATAATCTGTGCTAAATTAACAACTTTAACACCCCTTGCACGCATCTGAGTTGCAGTTGACAACCACATAGTAGCAAAATCAACTTTTCCCTGTTCAAGCATTTTATCGGAAGGACGTTCAGGGCAACCTTGGATGATTTGTACGTCGAGACCGTGTTTCTTGAAAATTCCCTTATCTAATGCGACATAATACCCAGCAAATTGGGCTTGGGGAAGCCACTGTGGAATAAAAGTTACTTTTGAATTATCTGTTTGTTCAGAATTTGAATTTCCCACGATAAATAAAAATAACATCAACAATAATGTTCTACGGTTGTACATTTCATTCCTTTGACAGACCAAAAATACTGTAAATTTTATAAATTCAATAATTATAGGTTCTTAGAGAATAATTTACCAGTTTTTTTTATATTCACTATCAATGTTGTTTATACAAAAGGAATTCTAGTTGGAGTAATTGTAACATTACTACCGGGGATGCTCTTTTCAATTCTTATACGAATTTTTTCAATAGTTTGATAAATTTCACCCATTTTCTTTTCGGTGTCAAACTCCAAGAAAATATCAATAAACAAATGAGAACCGGACCTTCGTGATCTAATTCCGTGAAACTCTTTGTAATCATCAAAGAATGCTGCAAGTTCTCTTAAAATTACCAATTGTAAAGACTCCTCCAAAGTACCATCTAGGAGATCATATAGAGACTTAGATACGATGCCATAAGCTGAGGATAATAAAAATCCTGCAATGATTATTGAACCAATAGGATCTACATATCTTATTCCCGAAATATTTTTAAAGACTACACTAATAATCAAAGACAAGATAACCACACCATTGGCAATTGCATCTGCTCTATAGAATTTCCAATGAGACACCATTATCGGGGAATTATCAATTTTCGCTAAATGTCGATCATGATGCCAGAAGTAAACATCAATAACAAACTTAGCTGAAACGATGAGCAACCCAAACCACACACCAAAATCGTTAATATGTTCCGGATGTAAAAATCTATGATAAACTTCATATCCTATAACCAACAGTGAAATAATTAATACACCCGCAAGAACAAGACTGGTTAAATTTTCGAGTTTTCCATACCCAAAGTTATAGCTAAAATCCTTACCTTTAGCTACTCTACGTATCGATAGCCATGAAGCTAAAGATGCAATGCATTTGCTTATACTTTTGAGTAGGTCTGCCAATAATACAACTGAATTAGATAATATTACTGCAATTGTTTTGGGAAATAAAAAAATTGCACTCCATATGAAACCATAGAATAGAGTCCGTTCTTTTTCTCTATAAAGATTTGTTTCAATTAATTCTGAAGAATGCATTAGGAGTTTCCCCAAACTTCAATGGATATCGATACATTTAATAATTTTTAATGAAATTACATATTAAAGAAAAATTGGAAAAAAGCAATTTTCATGTAAATAGAATTATCATTTATTGGAATGCAGAGAGAACAAATAATATGCTATCTTCAATTCAGTTCGTAGGGAATATATGGATTAATCCTCGATAATTTAAAGCAAAATGTAACTTTATATAAGGAATTTCTCAGTCTACAATAAAAGCCTTTGAAATTCGCTGTTTTATTTCCTCAAGATCCAATGTTCCCCCGGCTTAATATACTGAAGCGCGAAGTGTTTCATTGTTTCAGAATCCTGGACAATTTTAAAGTCAATATTTCAGATTCATCAGAACCTCATCTTGTATATCTCTTTTGTTGTAATAACAAATGGAATCTTAGGCTTTGGATTTTCAATAACATTCAATCAACTGGCAGAATTTAGATTTATTTATTTTGGCAATTTCCTTGTATATTGGATTTATAAATGTGTAAAGTTTACAAAATTTTTCTATGGGTGGATAATTTATACGATTATATAAAAGCCTTTGAAATTCGTTGTTCTATTTCCTCGAGGTCCAATGTTTCCCCCTGCTTAAAAAACGGAAGCACGAAGTGTTTCACTATTTCGGAATCCTGGACAATTTGTAAATCAACATTATCTGCTACAGTAATTCCTTCATCCCGTAAAACTTCCTTTGGATTCTTAATGAATCTCTCTTTAAGCTCGGGATCAGCGTAAAGCCTCGCAATTACCTTTTTGAATTTTTCCTTGCTTTCTGTCATTATCATACTTCTTTTTTGTTTAATGAATGGTTAAACTGTAAATTAACAATATACACATTACTAAGGACCAAAAGCCTTTGAAATTCGGGGTTCAATCTCCTCAAGTTCCAGGCTCTCATCAGGTTTAACATACGGAAGCACGAAGTGTTTCACTGTTTCGGAATCCTGTACGATTTGTAAATCAACATTATCTGCTACAGTAATTCCTTCATCCCGTAAAACTTCCTTAGGATTCTTAATGAATCGGTCTTTAAGCTCGGGATTAGCGTAAAGCTTTGCAATTAACTTTTTGAATTTTTCCTTGTCCATAATAACTCCTTTCTTGTTAAACATCGATCTTTAAATCCATTGGTGCTAAATAGGTTCGTTTATACCATTTAACACCTGCTTTAATAGCCCTCTCAAAGAATAAAATCCCTAATAATGCAGCAAATAGCCAACTAAACACCCCAGGACTACGAGTAAGTATATTCATAATAAATCTTAACAACAAAAACAACAATATTAAGATTGTAAGAACTGCCGAGATAGAAAAAATAATGAAAAGAAATGCTCTCTTTTGTTGCACCTTAGAAATTGGAGAGGATTTAAAAATTCTTTTTATTATCGAAGAAACATATGAAAATGATTTTCTTCTTAAATTTGGGATTCCTACAATGTCCATTAAAACGTAATAACCATCGGTCTCAATAAATGGAATCAGATTGATAAATGCTCCTAAAATACAAACCAAAAAAACTGCTCCAAAGGTTGCACTAAGGCTATTCATGCTAAAATGCATAGCAATCAACCATAACCAGCCAAATATACAACCTATTAACAAAGTAGAAAAAGGTCCTGCCAATGATACCAATATCCTGTGCCATTTGCTTTTAAACATCCATGCATCAGTAGTATCGGTATAAGCACAAAGAGTTGCATAATAAAACATTATACCTATTTCATTGACTTTCCCACCAAACCTTTTGCAGACGATTGCATGAGAGAATTCATGAATGATTATTGTTACATTTATCCCCAAATAGAAACCGATCCATAGACCAGGATTTGAAAGTAATTTTTTGGAAAAATAACCTGCTGATAGATCTTTGATAATTGGAAACTTAAAAACGAAATAAGCAATAGATACAATAATAAAAAACATATATATATAAGTTATCTCAGCACTCCAAAGAAAGCCTATTCGGTTACTCAAAGATTCTACAAATCTATTAGCATGCGGAATTGTGTAACGCAATTTAAAAATTCTATTAAGTATCCTTTTAAATTTCGATTTACGGTCTTTAGTTGTGTAAAGCGGTTCATCAGGAATTATTAAACCTTTCTGTATAAGTACATCAATAAGTCCTCCAAGAGTTAATGGATGAGTCATGCCAAACTTATCCACAAAATTATAATATATATCTCGCATATCCGTTTTCCCATCGATCGAGTTTAGGATGAAATTCTCTTTCTGACCTAAACGCATAGCAGTTTCCATATCAGGTGTCTTGGCAATCGTATAATTGTCATCAAGAATACTTAATTCGAGGTTTTCTGGAAGTTTTGGTTTCATGCTTAGATAGTATAACTCTCCAGCCTCATCGACATCACGTGAATATTGGACTAAAGTTATCGATCTTTTATTCAATGATTTCGACCATGTTGCCTTATCAATCCATTTAATAAGTATATGATGCCAAAAGATATCCGATTCAACTTTTAATCCGGGGAATTGCTCTAAATAATCTTCTGAAAGGTCGAAATTCGGGTCGAGTGGAATACTACTTGGAAATGTAATTTTTACAACGATATGACGAGTAAATGGTTCAACTTCCAATTCAACATTCTCACCTATCTTCAATTTCTGTGAAAGTTCTATAATAGCTGCAACGATCTCATTAACAACATATCCAAGTCGGAATAGGATTTTGCCTTTTAATTCGCATTTCTTGCCCCATTCCTTAACAAATAATTCTGCCCATGCTGGAGTACCCGTTTCGAGAGGTAAAAGCAACTTTTTTGGCCTATCGTTAGAATCAGCATTTCTTTTCAATAAATCGATAATCGCCTCCACGAAAGTTGTTGAAAACTCTCCACGAAACCAAAAGGTTGGCAAAATTAAATTTAACATAAATTAATAGAATTTGCTCACATAGAAAGTTATTTTAGCAGTCTATCATAGGTTTGTGACAAAAATCAAGCAAAATCTGTACACTTCAATATAGTTTTATTACAAACTATTGCTAATGTTGTCAAATCAATTCAAAATATCAGCTTTCCCATTCCGGCTCAACAATTTTTCCCATAAATAATATTGTTTGTGAATGATTTTCTCGAATAACAAAAACAAATGGTCTATCCAACCGCATTGTTAAACCTTCGGATGTATATCCAATTTCAACAGATGTAACAGCTGCAGCTTCAGTGCCCTCTTCGTCGACTTTAACAAAAGTTTTATGCTTAACTTTGCTTATGAATAGAATTCTTTCTGAATACATTCGAGTGAAATCCGCTTGTCCTGGGTTGAAAGCGATTTCCATCCCCAAAGCTTTTAAAACATCGTTAAGTTTGATTTCGTATTTAAGTTTAAATTTCGGAAGGATTAATGTCCCCTCTTGTTTAGTAAAACGCGAAATCCATAAATTCCAATTGTCATTGTCCAATTTAGCTATTAGTGAATCAATATGTATATGAGGTCTAGGTAAAAGAATAGTCATGCTGAAATAACTATCTCCATAAGGTAGATCAATTGCCTGAAAATCTGTATTCGAGTAATACTGAAATTTATTTTCCTGAACCATCATTTTGCATGGCTTCGTTGAACTATCTGGCAGAGTGAATATTCCATCGATTGTTTCATCTTTATCAAACTCATACGTCCAAGTACCGATGAAATATATTGCATTAATGAGAAACATAACTGTCGTAGGATCGATGAAATCAACAATCTCCTCAATTCTCCCGTTGGTGTTATCGAATACCCATGTATTAATAATATCTACTGAAGCTGGGTCATCAAAATTCAATCCGGAGATTTCAGCATTAAAATACGTATCGCATTGTGCCAAAAAATCTTCCTTAAACGCCCAACCTTTGCGAAACCAGATTGAATTTGCAATGTCAAATCGAACTTTAGGATCAAGATGAGTTAATAATTCTATCAAACTTCTATATGCTTCTCTAATCTCGATCTCAGATAGACCTGAAAGCTCGAGCGTTTTTCTCATATCATCCTGCGTAGTTCCTCCTGCTCCTTGATATGTCATCCCAAGTGCCATAGAAACGCTTAGCGGTGAAATGAAAATATTCTTCTCAGAGTCTTCCCAAGAAACAATTTCCTTGAAAAGATTGAATCCGAAAGTGTTATCAGATTCGATAAGGCTTTTTTCAGGCATTGTTAATTCGCGGTAAAAACCAGAACCAGAGTTGTCACTGCTTTTTGAACATTGTACAAATAATAGACCGAAAAGTAACAAAACAATCAAACTTAAAGCTGTTGATATTGTGGATTTTTTAAACATGGTTTGCCTCCCTAATATTTTATGAAGTCAAAGGACATTCTTTAACTAATAATGTCATATTATATTTATATCATTATTGAAAGAATATCCAGTAAAAACTTAAATTCTTGAAATAATTTTATTATTTATATCAAACAGTAAAATGAATGACGCAAAATAGAATTTTGAGTTTTCCATTCTTAATATCTTTTGATATGTCAATCAAATTCATTAAGTGAGTTTCTTCAAACCAATTTCTCTATTTGAAATTAACTTGACTGTATCTTTTATTGAGTTTATCGTTCTTTATTCCTCAATATCAATTGAACAGTGAAACATCCGTCAACGTTAAGTCCAAAAAGCCTTTGTCGACGATTCATTTCTTTCATCGATGGATGAGTCATCCCAATGGATTTGCAACCTAATTCATGGGCAATCTCAATCCCTTTTCTAAATAACGCCTTTAATGCTTCATCAGTTCCCTCAATAATCGATATAACTAAAAAATCCTGCCAATTTACAAACCAAAACATAGCTGCACCAAACATCTCACCATTCCGAATCGCTTCAAAAATAAGGTTTCTATTAGCAGCTTGTATTAAATGTTTTTCTTTAAGCTTCCGAGTATCCCACCAATTAAAGAAATATCCATTCACTGGGGCTAAAGTTGATCCCTGACGAAAGTAGTCATATAGTTTTATAGGATTTTTAGGAACAGCTACCTTGAAATCATCAATGCCTTCAGGTATTTCAGGAATAGGATGGCAATTGTGAGCAAGCCTAAAATGCTCCTTAAATCCCAATAATCGAGCAAATCGAAGGCTTTCGTGAAAATATTCAAGAGTTCCATATCTTACTGTTTTCGCATTTTTTGCGAGAAGTAATTTTTTTATGACATTTTTTAAATTGAGAATTGCAGTAGCCACCTGATGTGGATGTGCAAGCGGATTGGATCGCAAACCTCTGAGATACCAATCACCAGTTTCTAACTCATACGCTTGACCCATTGCAATAAGTTTCAAATCGGGATCCTCAGAATCGACTACATATGTCACCATATGCGAAGACGGTTTGATCCATTCATCAATAACCAAAGGCAAGTAGTCCCAATCACCAAAAAGAGGTTTGAAGGATGTTAGCATAGCATCTCTATAAGCCGCTGTTATCTTGTGGATTTTCATTTAGAATCTTTCATTCTTGGAATTTTAAAGATCAAAACAAATAAGCTTTATCGCATGTGATTTATAGATCTATTGCAATGAATTTATGATTTCATAAAGAGTCCCCAGGTGATTCTGAAGCAGAATACGTACCTATTTCGTATAACAATTTTGTAGATCTTGCTATTCTCCAAGTGTCATCATCAGCTCCGTAGCCAAGTGGAATAAAAGGAATTCTCGATATTATAAGAAGGCATATAATGACAACTAACCACCAGTTCTTCTGGATCTTTTCTATAAACGATGTTCTAATGTCGTCATTTGGTTTTCGAATCCTTACCATTGCTTTCTGATTGTTTCATCTTCGTGTTTCAATTTAACATCAATTATGTAGTTAATATGTAAAGCTAAAATATAATTCAGATTCAATCGTACTTTGATACTTCGATTGACAATTTCCTATTCCTCTAATATCCAGACTATCGCTTTTTTCAAAGCATCTCTATCCACTGTATGTCCACCCTCAAAATCCATGAATGTAACATCATATCCATTTTCTTTCAGAATATCTCTAGCTTTAGTCCCGGCTTCATAATTAACACTTTTGTCCTCTTTCCCGTGACCAATAAAGACTTTTAAATCCTTGCCAGCTTTAATAGCATCCTCACCTATCCATTTTTCATCAAACCAACCCCCAAAGGGAATTATTCCTTTAAAAACGTCATGATATTTTATTCCAATTGAAAATGCAAATGATGCTCCCTGAGAAAATCCTAACAGATAAACATCACTAATGTTATATTTCTTTTTATAATATTGCACAATATTTATAACGAACTTTTCTGACATTTCGTTCGCTAAATTCGAATTTTCATCATCTTCTGGAATCGATAAACCCCAGCTATATCCAGTTTCTCTGCCCATAGAAAACGGATATGGTGCTTGAGGAGACACATAGAAAAAATCATGATTACCAAAGTCCTCCCACAGTCTCACAAAACTCTGTGGACTGGCACCGTATCCATGTAGACCCACTAACAATGTGTAGCTTTTAGAGGAATCAAAACCGTCCGGAAAATGCATTAAGCATTTAGTATAAATTTCCGAACTAATGTAGATTTCCACTCCCTTTTTTTTGACATTCTCTTCAATGATCTCAGACATACTATCTAAAGCGGTGATAAATATGTCACTATCCTTAACCTTTTCAAAATCTGGGTCCTTTTTAATATGCTCCATATCATCAAATCCAGCCCGAACAGCTCGTTTTAGGAATTTTGTGGCTAGACTATCTTTATTCAAAAGCCCGTAACAGCACGCCAGATTATAGATAGAAGTTTCATCGTTAATATTACATCTTATTACTGCAAGATAATATTTTGCAGATTTCTCGTAATCTCCCGAGCTATAAGCTTCGTATGCTTTAGACCATAATTCCCTTAGATTTACATCCAAAAAATCACCTATACCCTCCTGAAATGGATTAATTATCTCCGGATTTGACCAATCGACAACTATTTTCTCTTCAGTTTGTGAATTTTGGCAGAAAACAGAGGCGAAAATGACGAGACAAAAAATAAAGATGGAAAATTTAAGCATCTTACACTCCCTGATTTTATAAGGTTACTTGTAAAAAATCCTATTAAAGTATAATGAAATAAGACTTAATGACTATAACTTATAAATCATTTGGGTGCAAGATATAAATGATGTTAAGTAATTATTACATATAAAGTTTTTATTTTTATTTTAGCTATTATTAGCAATAATAAAGCTTCTTTGTTATTCTATATAAATGGTGGAATAATATTTACTCAAAGACAAATCACCCAAATAATTAAGCAATTATAACCTGATAAATTATGGATAATAAAACAAGCGGTTCTATTACAGTAATTTAGTCCGAAACATCAATGAATGTAAAATATTTATTTTCGTCTTTTCTTAACAATCTCAATTACTTTCCCTAATATAAT
Organism: uncultured bacterium; assembly: GCA_964562425.1. Taxonomy (GTDB): domain Bacteria; phylum UBP14; class UBA6098; order B30-G16; family B30-G16; genus JAUWMV01. The sequence goes on along the minus strand of CAZLTJ010000019.1, from coordinate 13,198 downwards.
GAAAAATATCGCTGCTGCTATTGCACCGTAAGTCTTATCTATCGTGAACCAACCAAGATTCTTTGCGATGATAAACACAAATATAGCTAATGTTCCACCAATAAACGCCATGCTTGCGCCTAAGAGATTTATCCAACCCTTTCGATAGATTGCAAATACAATGACAATCGCGCCGATAGCTCTTATAGCATATGATATATAAGCATTGTCAAGCACCGCACCTTTCGAAAATATTGCCAAAGGAAGAATTATTAGATTAACTAAAATGACCAACTTCCTGGCTATTTTTAGAACTCTTCGATCATCAACCTTTGAACCTTGAATCCCTTGATAAATGTCTTTCGCTGCAATTGTTACCACAGCAAAATTCACAGGAGCTACAGTAGATAGAATTGCAGCTAATATTCCTGCAAGAGCTATACTACCCAGAACAGGATGAATGAAATTTTCAGACATTAAAAGCGTTGGGAGAATCATTTTTGTATTTGTTATAGAATCGACATCGAAGAAATTACCAACTCTAGCAATCATTCCCAAAAATGCAGTCATAATTCCAAACGGTGCGATAATAAAAGCTGATGCTATTGCAGCTCGTTTTGCCGTTGTGGGGTCTTTTGCAGCAAAGATCGGTTGGATACTTGCTTGTGCAGCCATTCCACCAAGAATTCCTCCTAAAAGTAAACTGAAAGCATATCCTAAATTTGCATCAAAAGGATTGAATGGATTGGATGGTGATCCTGAAACTATTAGTTGACTCTTAAGCATAGAGAAACCACCGATTTTCCCTATGCCTATCACAAAAGCAAGACCTATCCCCAAAAACATAACCAACAAATGTAATACATTTGTGAGTGCAATTGCATGCATTCCTCCGATGTATGTATATGTTGTAATAATTACCGAGGATATTAGAATAGCAATATACCAATTTATACCGAGAACTCCGCTTATAACTCCTGCACAACTTTGAAGTTGAACGAAGCCAAGTGTTATGTAAGCAATAAGGAATGGTATTGCGGATATACCACGTATCTTCTTGCCGAAAAGATTTTGCAACATTTCACTTACTGTATGGACATTGTTTTTTCTATAAAAAGATGCAACAGTAAAACCAATTATAACCATTCCAGTAGCTGTAGCGATGTTGTATAGAGCAGGTTGAAGTGATCCTAATGTGAATGCTTTTTCGCTTACGCCAATTGTGCTCATACCTCCGAGCCATTCTGCAGCAACGACAGCAGCACAAGTCGCAAGTCCTAGATTTCTACCAGCTACAAGAAAACTCGAAGATGAACTAGATGAGATCTTTCGTGTTGTAAAAGAAATAATAATTATAAAAACAAAATATGCTGGTATTATCAGAAGGGAGATATTCAAGCTGAGATCTCCGTTTTTTAAGTATTTTGAAGTTTACTATTTTACATTCATATTATACAAATGCAAAGCAATTTTATAGAGAGAACTGCATATTATTTAGATTAGATAATTTCGAATAATTATATTTTTAATCGAGTTCAAGAAATACGTTTGCATGTTAGCTGACATTAAAACAAATGAAGTATAAACTTATCGAAGATATTCAAATTGACTTTTTTCAAATTCTGATTTAACTGAAATATCTTAAATAATTAAATGGAGGAGCACATGAGAAATACTATCTGCATATTTTTTTTAGTGAGCTTAATTTTCGTATCGATTAATGCTCAAGATAATCCTAATTACTTCGGGGGTAATATTAACGATTTTTATTCCAGTGAGGCATCGAAAATAATTATCATTCCAACCAATGAAATCGACGAAGAAATTCAGGCTAGAATTCATGAATATATATACAAGCTCAAGGAAAAACACTGGGAGAAAACACAGATTATCGAGGATAAAAAAGCTTTGGAAATGGATCTATCAGATTATGGATTAATTGTTTTCGGTACAATGAACGGTAATCTCTGGCTAAAAAAATACAGAGAACAGTTTACATTCAAGCTTGAAGACGACAAAATTATTTTGGATAGAGAATTTAAATTCATCAATTTAGCTTTAATAACTTCTTGGTATAATCCTCAGAATACTGAAAACGGGGTAATAATATATACTGCTCTTCGAGCTAATAATATCATTAATATAAATGGGATTTTTCATGGTCCAACGGACTTTGTTGTTGGTATGGGTAACTCTGCTATTTATGCTGCAGATTATTGTAAGAAAGATGGTAAATGGACATTTAAGACATGTAAATGAAGAGAAGCTGATATTAATCATTATCAATGTATGAAATATTTTTTATCTATTTAGAAGATAGTAAGTAAGTTTATTTTATGAACAGTATCTTTCTAGTAAGCGGAAAAGGAAGTATTTTATCTGTTAATGAAACGAAGTATAAGCAAGTGAGTCTCCTGTTCTAACCGGTATTTGTGCAGGTATGACAGTAGTATCGTAACTAGCATAGACAATTGTAAAACATATTAAAATCGAAATCACCACAAATAAATTTTCCATTTTGCATTCCTCTGAAAATTGAAATATTACTTCATATACACTATCTTCACTGTCTTTTTAACTTTATCTTCTGTCGTCAACTGCATAACATATAAACCATTTGAAACGGATTCATCAGGTTGCCATATTACACTTCTACATCTCATAGTGCTTCATTCTGCCAAATCTTCCTTCCTCGAAGGTTATATATTTTCACTTTCGAATACGCTGGTATGGCAATTCGACCGGCTCGATTTTCAATCTTGCTTATTTATTTAATATATATAATACTCTTCGTGTTTGTGCGTTCGTTAAAGGTTACTCGGACGAAATAGATTCCGGATTCCAATTTTTCATTTGGATGCCAGATATACGTGATTGTTGCTAAAGACCAATTAGTTTGCGCTGAATTCCTTGCATCTGACACAGTGTAAACACAAGGATTCTTCTCTACAATTTTCCCTTTCAGATCGAATACCTCTATATATGATCCAAAGGGAACTGTAATCCGACAAGAGGAATTGAAAGGATTAGGGTAAGCATGAAGAAATACATTTTGTGGTTTCACATTTGCTTCAAAAACAAACTCTGGACTATATTCATCTGCACCTATGTCAAAACCAACACCGAAAGGACGCAACTCACCCTCAAAATCTGTTAGTGGCGCATGGATTAAAGTATCCCACAACTCTGTAATGTATAAAGATTCTATTCCAGCATCGATGCATACTGATGATTCAGACAGATGACAAAACATATCAACGAAAAATGGATTAACATCGATATTACCAGGTCCCCAAATTATATTCGAAGAAAGTGAATCAATAGTGCATTTTGTCGAGTCTATGTTAGAATAAGCTATAAAAACCGTGCAACCATCTTCAAGGAATATTTCATTATCACAGCCAGTAAAATTATCCCAAAAAAGTGTATTTATAATAATTAGATTGGACATACCACTACTAATTCCACCACCACCATTCCAATCGGCTTTATTCCCATAAATCGTGTTGTTTATGATTATCAAATTGCACCCACCACAAGATAAACCACTATTAGAACCCGAAGAATTCTCAATAATCATGTTATTCGAGATTGTACCAATTAAATAAGCACAGCTTATTCCACCATCATAACCAATTGATGTATTTTGAATAATCATATTATTCGATATTAATGCAACTGCTCCACCACAAATAATCCCGCCACCTTTACGATTTACTGAATTTCTAATTATCAGGTTTTTACTTATAATCAGTTCCGATGCACTACAATTAACTCCACCACCATAAAGAGCATAATTTTCATAAATTTTGTTGCCCAATATTATAGAAGAAAAACTAATGCAATAAATTCCACCACCGTAATCTGCACTATTTTCACCAATTGTGTTATTCAAAATCGCAAGAGAAGAACAATCACAATATATCCCACCACCATACCTATTAGCGGTATTATCGATAAATGCATTATTCTCAATTGTAATCTCTGATTCTTTATTATACAACCCTCCACCATCACTAGCGTTATTTCCGCATAATGAATTATTTGAAATTAAAAAATCAGATCCATTACAATAAATTCCTCCACCAAATAAGGCGCTATTTTCACCAATCGAATTGTTTTCAATTATAGGTTTGGATTCCAAGATATAAATCCCACCACCGTATGACTCAGCAGTATTTATACTAATTATATTACTCGAGATTGTTGGGTTAGATTCCCAGCAATAAATCCCACCGCCTTCCCAGCTAACGCTATTCATGCAAATTATATTAGATAAAATTTTTGGATCGGATTGAAGGCAATATATTCCACCACCTCTATCAGCTGTATTTTCATTAATTGCGTTGCTTGTTATCATTGGACTGGAAAAAAGGTAACAATATATCCCACCACCCTTATCCATTGTAAAATTTCTGCAAATATCATTATTAAAAATTATGGGACTAGATTCCCTACAGTAAATCGCACCTCCAAAAGATTCTGCGCTGTTATCACAAATTATATTTTTTGATATTGCGGGATCGGATTTCCAGCAGTAAATTCCACCACCTTGTATTTCAGCCCTATTTCTGCAAATCCTATTATTCATGATTACAGGATTCGAAAAATAGCAATAAATTCCACCACCGCTTTTGTTAGAGCTATTTGTGATGCTCCATGCTCGACCATATTCAATTTTGCAATAGGAAAGCGTGCAACCCTCTGCGCAATGATAAAATCTGAGACCGTGATGCCTTATCGTATCGTTCGAATCTGCAACTGTAAATATTATCGAATCTGATGATGTACCTATTGCCTTCAAAATAGCATTACTATCAACACAGAATTTGTAGTGTCCTGTGAAAATGATACTACAGCCTGGTTCAATTCTCAGAATACTATCTGTGGGAACGTGAACCTCACCATCGATGTAATACGGGGAATACAGTTTTCTCCAAACTCCGGAGATATTTCCCGCTGGGATATGCGTTTGTGCGGTACAAATGTTAATAAAAACTAATACCAAAAAAAATTGAATCCAATTTCTCATAAAACCTCTTTATCTAACAATTCATATATAATTAATTTTAAGTCTATTTTCAATATAAAATGCTGAAAAAAAAAATCCTTTTTTTCAAAATCGTTTTGAAACATTCTCTATATTCACTCTTTAATCTTTTCTCAGTAATTATATTTCCGTAATTTCCATAACATTTATATATTCATCAATAAATTCAATTACATATTTTCTAAAATACTGCAACAAACTCTCAATTTGCTACCTATACTGTAATTTTGTTGTACAATATCCCGATTTACTTCTTAGTTCTCAACCTTATATACTTTCCTTACTAAAATGTTTAAAAATTACCTATATTAACATAAATTATAAGAGAAAACAGCATTAGCAAATCTTGGGTAACAAATTTATAATGTATTAAATTAGGATATTAATTTCATCAATTGTCGACACATTTCATATAAATTGTCATTCTGAATATAAAGAATATGCTTTTTAATTTATTTATAACAATTTCGAAGAAATTTCGAGGAACAGGCATTTTGAAAGTACCTTTTGTTCGCAAATTATACTTTTTCTTATTATTCAATGTTTTCCGTTCCAATAAGCTTTACCTTGTGCAAACAGACAATTTCAAAATCTATGTCAATCCACGATCTCGAGGTGTTGCTATATCTCTAATCATTAACGGTTACTACGAAAAACATATAATAGAAATAATGCGTGAAATATTAAAACCTGGGATGGTAGTATTAGACATTGGAGCAAATATCGGTTATCATACGCTGATTTCCTCCACATTAGTGGGGAATACAGGGAAAATTTATGCATTTGAACCTGAACCGTACAATTTCGAGTTGTTACTTAAAAATATTGAAGTTAACGAATTTAAAAACATCACCCCAATCAATAAGGCTCTCTCGGATAATATTGGAACTACAAAACTCTTTTTGGACACAAAAAGTGATGGAAAACATTCATTGTCCGAAAAAAATGTTAACACAAACAAGTTTATAGAAGTTGAAAAAATAACTCTCGATAGCTTTTACAAAAGCATGGGTGAAAACAATGAGATTGATTTTATTAAAATCGATGTTGAAGGAGCAGAAAGATTAGTCGTCAAAGGAGGGGAAAAACTACTTAAAGAAAATGATATTATGATTATAATGGAATTTATTCCATTTCACATAAGGAATCTTGGCGCATCGCCTGAAAAACTGTTATCGCTTCTTATGGGATTTGGATTTGAATTCTATCTAATTGAACAAAAATTAGGATCAATAGTCAAAAGAAAAATAGAAGAAATTCTGCGCATTAGCAAAGAAAAATATAATGATAAGGGAGATATTTATTTATTCATGAATAAAACATATAGTAAATTCAACTTTCCAACAATTTAAATTTGGATATTTCATTTGTGATACTAATATAGAGTAGTTATTTATCAGTTTTTGAAAATAAGATCAAGAATGCAAATTAATAAGGATTATGGACAGGTTAAATAATGAGAAAGAAAATAATCTTTAGACACATATTGTCGATATTAGCTATATTTATATTTCAACTAACATTATACAATATTGTAAATTACATTGGTGGTTTACGCTCGCCAGACAATTTCTTTAATCTTAATATTATCATAGATAAATGGATACCATATTTAAGTTGGACATGGATATTTTATTATTCATATTACACTTATTTCGTCATCATAGCAATATTGATTATTATTCATCTCCAACGAAAACAATTCACAAGAACAATATTCACTTTTATGATAACGGTGTTTTTGGGAGCAAGCATTGAATTGCTTGTTCCAGCTCACTGTCCGTGGCCAGAAAATATGGGAACAGTTCAGGAATTTATGCACCGTTTGACGCATACTGGAGCATATGCATGCTTTCCATCTATGCATGTGGTATTAGTTCTTTTATTGTCCTATGTTAGCTTATTTGTTATTCATTCGCGGTTTCTGAGGATTCTCTCGGTCATATTTGCAGTCTTAATTACAATTTCTACCTTGACAATGAAAGAACATTACTTTCTCGATGTTCTTTCTGGAATACTCCTTGCATACCTCGGAGCAGTTGGGTGGCGTGGAAGTTTTCGATTATTTTTCAAAGGAACAAAGACATATAAAGAGGGCAAATAGGTTACAAAGAAATCTAATATACAATAATAAGAAATTAAATCAACTAAATTTAAACCTTTACCAATTAAGATTTTATATTTACTTTAGAACAAGGGTTAATAAAAAAATAATGCAGCATTGAAAAACAAACTGGTAGATAGTTTAAGTATCGAATTATATTGTATGATTTTGCTATTAGAAAGCATTTTACTATGAATCGAAGTAATATTTGATTGATCGAAAAAATTTTTTTAAAAGGATAACAAACAACATAACATCTAGAATGGTTTTCGATAAATTTTAAATGAAAGATGTAGTTATGGCAATTCAGACAAAGGAAATTTGTAATCGAAGAGAATTAAGAAAATTTATCTATCTTCCAGAAATAATTCATCGCAATCATCCAACCTGGGTTCCACCAATCTATGTTGACGAATGGAAATATTTTAACCCGAAAAAGAACAAAGCATTTTCTTATTGTGATACGATTTTCGTTCTTGCTTATAAAGACGAGAAAGTTATTGGAAGAATCATGGGAATTATAAATCATAGATACAACGATTCTCGTAATGAGAAAACCGCAAGATTTGCATACTTGGAAAATTTAGACAATCAAGAGATTGCCCATGCACTTTTGAGCTATATAGAAAACTGGGCAAAGCAAAAAGGAATGAATAAAATTATCGGTCCATACGGTTTTTCCGACCAAGATCCCGAGGGATTTCTAATTGAAGGCTTTGAGTATATGGCGACGATTGTAACATATCATAATTTTGAATACATGATTCGTTTAGTTGAAAATGAAGGTTATACTAAGGATGTAGATTATGTTGTCTATAAGATGGAAATACCAAAGGAAATCCCATTATTCTACCAGAAAATATACCAAAGAATTTCCAGAAGAAAAGAGCTAAAGTTAGTTGAATTTACCAAGCGTAAAGAGTTAAAAAATTATGTTCAGCGCATATTCACACTTATGAATGAATGCTTTGCAAAGCTTTACGGTTTTGTTTCTCTGAGTGAACAAGAAATTTATGACCTTGCTAAACGTTACCTACCAATTGCAGATCCTCGCTTTATCAAGGTAATCACCGTTGATGACGAAGTAGTCTCCTTTGTTATAGGTATTCCCAATATGTGTGAAGGAATCAAGAAAGCAGGTGGTCATCTATTCCCGTTTGGGATATTTAAGATACTAAACGCTGCCAAGAAAACTAAACAGCTCGATCTTCTGCTTGGAGCAGTAAAATATGAGTATAGAGATCGAGGTTTGGATGTAATGATGGGTCTGAAAACACTTGAATCTGCCCAACAACAAGGTTTTGAATATATCGATAGCCACCATAATTTGGAATCAAATTTAAAAATGCGTGCTGAACTGGAAAGAATGGGTGGTAAGGTTTATAAGCGCTTTCGTGTTTTCAAAAAATCACTTTTGAATATATAATCAAATCTATAATACGGTTTTGCTGGCTACATAATTCACTTTACTAAAACTAAGCAAGAACTCTTGAATTTGAATGATCTCATTTGTTTAATCAAGCCAAGGTTAAAGTGATTTCAAACCACTGCTTATTCATATTTAGCAAGTAATTAATTGCAGTTTGGATTATCTCCACTGGAGCCAGTATTCCCTGCAGTGTCATCACCTGTGTAATCCTGGTTAAATTTTCCTTCAAAGTTATCATCGCATTTCTGTGGTGAGGTTACCTCATACATTTTGCCTTTCTCCAAGAATAGATTATTGGCAACAGTAACGTTATCATTTGCTGATGAATTAGTCTTTTAAATTGCATAGTATGTAGTTATCTAATCCTATGAATACACAAGGATTGTAACAATAACTTCGATAAATTCCCCCCAAAAAGGTTTTGATATACTTCGAACGCAGAATAAATTCTAATATTTATTATAGTGCATATTAGAAATTTGTAAATAGGTTCTTTTTCTGATAGTTTACTAAAATTAGAGAACTTTAATTAACATTTTGAATGTTTTTAATCGCAAACACCAGTCTATCAAATATAATACTACTTTACATTCCTTGTTTATACACGAAACAAAAAAAGTGTCAATTACCTCCACTCTATTTCTATTATTTTTCTTTTGTAATTTGCAGCCCCTATTTAATTATTCAGAATAACCAGAAATACAATTTCTGATAATACTCTTGGAGTGATCTAATGAATTACACTTTAATAGGTTTTATAGTATACCTTATTGGTGTTATAGTTGTTGGTATTATCACTTCCCGTTTAAATAAAACTCATAAAGATTTCTTCATCGCAGGGAGAAAATTAAATCCTTGGGTCGTAGCATTTTCAGAAAGAGCTTCAGGCGAATCCGCTTGGCTTCTTCTTGGACTGCCTGGAGCAACATTCGCAGCAGGTTTTTTAGAACTTTGGACAGCGTTGGGTTGCATTATTGGTATAGCCTTCTCGTGGTTTGTAATTGCCAAAGAACTAAGAATCCAAACCGAAAAAACTGATTCGATTACATTACCGGACTTTTTTGCAAAAAAACTCGGCAAGGATGATAAAATACTCCACATAGTTTCAATGCTAATTATTGTGTTTTTTTACACATTCTATCTTGCAGCTCAGTTCAATGGTGCAGGAAAAGTACTCAATGTGACATTCGGAATTCCTCATATTAATGGCATGATAATAGGCGCGATAGTCATTATCTTTTATACAATGATGGGTGGATTCTTTGCTGTAGCGTGGTCTGACCTCATTCAAGGAATAATAATGATCAGTACTCTTACGCTATTACCCATTATTGGTTTGATTGAAATCAACGGAATGGGACACTCTTTGAGTTCTTCGTTGGCTTCAGCCGGAAGTGAATTTGTCTCTACAGTTGGCGGAAAAACAGGTTGGGCAGAAATTAAAGTTATCATTGAAGGTCTTAGTTGGGGATTGGGATATATGGGTGCACCTCACTTGGTTACAAGATTTATGGCAATAAGAAATCCAGAAGGTATCAAAAAAAGCCGTACAATCGCAATAATTTGGACCATACCTGCCTTTACTGGGGCATTGTTAATCGGTATAATTGGGTTTTCACTTTACGGCAAAGGTTATTTTTTAGATGTGGAAAATATCATGCCGCATCTTGCAACTACACTATTACCTTCATGGATCGCAGGTATTTTCATATCTGGCGCAATCGCTGCGATGATGTCCACTGCAGATAGTCAATTACTTGTGATTTCATCATCGGTCCTTGAAGACTTTTATCACAAAGTCTTAGGTAAAGAAAGCTCAGATAAAATGCTTTTGTTACTTTCAAGATTAATAACTGTTATAGTTGGTCTTATGGGAATTTTTATTGCGTTAACGTCCAAGAAGGTAATTTTCACATTAGTGTCTTACGCATGCGCTGGCTTGGGATCGTCATTTGGACCTGCACTTTTGCTCATGTTAAAATGGAAAAGAACAACCAAAAAAGGTGTTTTAGCTGGAATGCTAACAGGTTCAATCTCAACAATTGTATGGACAAGCATTCCGATTCTTAACAATTTTATTACTGTAAGATTTGCTTCTTTTATGTTGGCTTTTGCGGCAATTGTATTGGTGAGTTTAGGAACAAAGAAGGAAACTAAACTGTATTAAATAAAATCTTGATATCATTATTTTTTTAATTATATAATATGCCCAAAATTAAAACCTAGTTTTATTAAGTTAATTAAGGATTAAAATGAACCAAAATTACGTAATCAAAAAATTTGAAGTAAATAAAGCTACTTATTCAGATTGGGAAGTCTTAAATAGATTCTCAAATGTTATCAAAAAGGAATTTTGGCCCGATCATCCTGCGGAAAAAACTGAAGATACAATTCATAACTATAACGCAAAACCGGATTACTGCGATATAATCTATAGGTTTGTTTGGAATACTAATTGTACAGACATAATTGGTACTTTGAGTTTTGCTGTTGAGAGAATCGAAGAAAATCAACATCTTGCAGATTTTGATATCAAAATAAGAAAAGAAATGCGACAAAAAGGCATTGCAAAAGATTTGCTCTGTTTTGTAGCTGATCTCGCAGGGAACGAAAATCGTTCCCTTCTTATGACGTATTCAAGTTCAAGAGTACCTGCTGGTGAAGCTTTTATGAAGCGTCTCGATGCAGAATTGGGAAGCATAATAAGAGAAAATCGTCTTGTTCTTGCGGATTTTGATAATGAGCTTATTCAACGATGGCAAGAGCGTACTAAAGAACGAGCAAGTGATTTTAAACTTGGATTTTGGGTGGGTCGATATCCTGAGGAGGATATCGAGGCATTTGCGAAGATGTATGAAATTTTTTGGAACAGCGCACCAAGAGATAATTTGAAAATCGATGATGAAAAATGGACATCAGAAAAACTCAGAAAATGGGATGACGCTCTTGAAAAAGGAAAATATACACATTGGACAATGTATGCTCGCAAAAAGGTGACGAGAGAATTTGCAGGATTTACCCAAGTGATTTTTGATCCCTCTAACCCCGAATTGCTGTACCAAGATGATACTGGTGTATCTCCCGAATTCAGAAATCTCGGTTTGGGTCGCTGGTTAAAAGCCACAATGATTGAGAAAATAATCAGTGAACATCCCGAAATCAAGTATGTTATGACAGGAAATTCTACCACAAACGATACAATGTTAAAAATAAACACTGAAATGGGCTATAAATTATACTGCATATGGAACGTATGGCAAATTGAAACTGATAAAGTTCGCGCATACCTTGAAGAATAATTGACAATATCCATTTCTCTGATTAAAATTGTAATCGTACAAGACATTAACATTATCTAATAAAAAAAGACCGGCAGTAACACCGGTCTATTAATTCTCATTCAGACCGATTCGGTCTTTGAGCTAAATGTAAAATTCTCGCTCATTATCCCGGGTACTTTCGACCATTGATTAACCCGAATTGGTCTGCTCATACCCACAACATTCTGAAGGAAAACAATTGGTGATTCGTTGAATCGGAGATTCTTTACCGGTAAAACAATTTTTCCATTCTCTATCAAAAAGAAACCATCGCGAGTCATTCCTGTAAGAAGCAACTTTTTCCTATCTACATAACGAATATACCACAATCGCTTAACAAGAAGTCCTTTTTTGCAATTGGCAACAAGGTCATCAATCGAATTGTCCTCACCATTCATAAACAGTGGATATCTAATCGGATCCGCTTCAGTCTCCTTTTTACTTGCCCAAAAACGATCGTGATACAATCGTTTAATAACACCATCCTTAACCCATATTATCTGTTTTGCTGGCAAACCGTCCTGTCCAAATTGACTTGCAGGAAGTTCCGGATCATCTATTCTCGTTGAGATACTCACTTTTTCACTGAAAAGTTTTTCGCCAACCTTCCCTGCAAAAACGGTCGTGCCTTCGTCCGCATCTCGAGCGGACATATTCCAAAACATAAACTCTAAAATATCTTCAACTGCTTGAGGTTCGAAGATTACAGTATATTCTCCAGGTTCAATATCTTTAGGATTTTGTGCTGCAACAGCAGTTGCAAAAGCACGTTTTGCCATAGCTTCAGAATCAACTTGTGTTGTGGATTCTCTACTTTCTGAAGAATAACCACTGCCTTTTGGACCGTGTATAGTAGTCGAATAGCTCAGATTTGAATTTTTCAAGAACGCGAAAAGACCCTCGGAGTTGGCAAGAGCATAAATACTGTAATTAGCATGGAAAAGCCCACTAGCTTGGTAACCTTCATCTTTTGCTAATGTTACGGTTTTATTAATTTCTTTGGCAATATCTAATGGGGTAAGTGCAACTACGTCGTCATAAAAACTCTGCGGAACTTTTGGATAACTTTGTGGTTTTAAAGGTGGCATATATTCAGGATCCTCGGGAGAATTTTTAGCAATATCCTGTGCCCATTTAATAAGATTAGAGATAGATTCATTCTTTACTCTATTAATAATAGAACTACCATGCTTCATCCCATATGCAACAACTAGCCTAATACCTTCTTCCTCACCACCCATATTTTGTGTTATAGCATTTTCTCCGAATCGAGAAGCGAGATTGTTATCATACGAATATGTTACCTGTGCTTGCGG
>CAZLTJ010000018.1:16223-29986 GCA_964562425.1 uncultured bacterium | reverse complement strand
GAAAAATAAAATCGATTCGATCTTTCGAGAGAGGTTTGCGACTGCAAATAAAATGGACAGGCTTCATTGATAAACGACTAAAAACAGGCGAGAGCGTCGCAATAGACGGCGTTTGCCTTTCTATTGAGAAAATTGATGAATATATTGCGCATTTTTTGGCTGTCGAGGAAACAGTAAAAAAAACAACTCTTCATAAATTGAAAATTGGGGATTGCGTTAATCTCGAGCTGCCGGTATCTGCCAATCAGTTCTTGGGTGGGCATATTGTGCAAGGGCACGTGGATTGCATGGGACGGATTGCGAAATTTGAATCTTCAGGACTTCAGAGAATTCTAAAAATTGAATTTCCCAAAATATTTTCTAAATATACAATTTATAAAGGTTCAATTGCTATCGACGGTGTAAGTTTCACTATAATTAAAACTGGAAATGTATACTGTGAAATTGCAGTTATACCAGAGTCAATCGCGAGAACAAATCTCTCTACAAAATCGAAGGATAGTTTGGTTAACATTGAGTTTGATATGATTGCTAAATATATTCACCGAATTATCTCTTCTCAAGGAGAAATTGCCGAATCGAATGAAGATGATTTGGCTGCGATCTATTGATAATTGTAGAATCTTGCATAAAATATGAAATATGAAATGGTGAATTTTTTTGATTATATATGTCTCCTATCCCTAACAAAACCATTGACATTCAATTTCAATAAACTAATTTCCAAAATAATTTTGAATTTTACTCGGGTCATAACCGATAAAATTTCTGGAGGACTCAATGTCGGATGATAAAATTGGATCAATTATGGTAGTTGGTGGTGGGATTGGAGGCGTTCAGTCTGCGCTGGATTTAGCTGAATCGGGATTCAAGGTTTATCTAATCGAACGAACGTTTTCTATTGGTGGTGTTATGGCTCAACTGGATAAAACATTCCCCACCAATGATTGCTCTATGTGTATTCTCTCGCCTAAATTAGTCGAATGTGGACGACATCCAAATATAGAACTAATAACAGGTGCAGAAGTAGAAAATGTTGATGGGAAAGTTGGAAATTTTAAGGTTAAAATATATCAAGAACCACGCTATGTCGACATCGAGAAGTGCACTGGTTGCGGCGATTGTGCTAAGGTCTGTCCAGTTCAAAATAGACCAAACGAATATGAGGAACTCCTAATTAAACGAACTGCAATATTCCGTCAATTTGATCAAGCTACACCATCGGCATTCGTTATTGAAAAGCTTGGCGATCCGCCATGTAGGGCAAGGTGTCCTATTCATGTGGATGCTGTGGGCTATATTCAACTTATTAAGACTGGTAAATTTGAGGAGTCACTTGCGCTTGTGAGAGAACGGAATCCATTTCCCGGTATTACAGGAAGAATATGCACTCATCCATGCGAATCTGTATGCGATCGTGCAAATTTCGATGAACCAATTGCTATCGATTACCTTAAAAGGTTTGTAGCAGATTATGAGTTAAAAAGTCATAGTGAATTTAATTGGGACCTTGAAAAGGGGGAAGCTAAGAATAAATCGGTAGGAATTATAGGTGCAGGTCCCGCTGGGTTGATTTGTGCGCACGATCTTCTCAGAAAAGGTTTCGATGTAACTATTTATGAAGCACTCGATAATCCAGGCGGTATGATGTATGTGGGTATTCCATCGTATAGACTTCCTCGTGATATCTTGTTTGGTGAGATAAAATTAATCGAGAAACTTGGTGGTGAGTTTGTTTTTAATACAGTTGTCGGACGAGATGTAAAGCTTTCGGAATTAAAAGATAAACACGATTCCCTATTCATTGCGGTTGGTGCTCACAAAAGCAAAAAGCTCCGCGTTCCCGGAGAAGATCTTGAGGGTGTATATGGAGCGGTTGAATTTCTCAGAGATTATAATCTTGGCAGGAACCCGAAAGTTGGTGAAAAATCGATCGTAATCGGCGGTGGTAATGCTGCAATGGATGCTGCAAGAACACTCCTGCGTCTTGGCTCGAAAGTTACTGTTCTTTATCGAAGAACACGCATTGAAATGCCTGCCAATTCCGAAGAAATTGACGAGACTATCGAGGAAGGTGTAGATATTCAATATATATCTGCTCCTGTTGAAATAATTGGTGAAAATGGCAAGATCAGAATTGTAAAATGTATTCGAATGAAGCTCGGTGAACCAGATTCCTCCGGAAGACGTCGACCTATTCCAGTCGAGGGCAGCGAATACACTATCGAATGCGATATGTTGATTCCTGCGATTTCTCAAGAACCCGATTTTAAAGATTTTGGTGATGAGATAAACGATTTCAAATTAACACGTTGGAATACATTTGATGTCGACGAGAAAACGCTTGAAACCAACGTTAAAGGTGTTTTCGCAGGTGGCGACGATGTTACTGGACCGTTGACATACATAGACGCAATGGCTCAGGGAAGGAAAGCTGCAATTTCCATAACTCGATTTCTAACTGGAATAGACCTATATGAAAACAGAAATTTCGAATGGGAATGTCCCAATGAGAACTATGTGCATTCCGATCTTGAGATAGATGAAGTAATAAGAGCTCCACGTGCGCATATGCCTTTGAAGGACTCAAACTTGCGAAGGGAATCCTTCGATGAAGTAGCAACAGGATTTACCGAGGAGCAAGCGATTAAGGAAGCTGAACGATGTCTTTCATGTGCTGCATGTTCAGATTGCTTCGAATGCGTTAGAGAATGTAAAGCAGAAGCGATCGATCATAATATGTTATCTAAATACGTGGATCTAAAAATAGGTTCAATAATCTTGGCTCCCGGATATGATGAGTTCGAACCTGCTATCAAATCGGAATATGGTTACGGCAGATTCAAGAATGTTGTAAGTTCCATCGAATTCGAACGCATCCTCTCCGCATCAGGTCCTTATAAAGGGCACATCTTAAGACCAGGTGACGAAACACATCCAACTCGTGTTGCATGGTTACAATGTGTCGGGAGTCGTGATGAGAAAATTAATCGTCCATATTGTTCATCGGTTTGTTGTATGTATGCCACCAAAGAAGCAGTTATTGCCAAGGAGCATGCTCCTAATATTAAGCCTACTATATTCTTTATGGACATCAGGTCATTTGGCAAAGAATTCGATAGATACATCGATCGTGCAGAAAATGAGCATGGTGTAAGGTTTATCCGCTCCAGAATTGCCAAAATTAACGAGGATCCGCAAACTGGTAACCTATGGCTAAAATATGAAACTGAGGACGGCAAGCTTATAGATGAGGAATTCGATATGGTGGTTTTGTCCGTCGGCTTGGATACAACCAAAACAGCAAAGAAGATAGCTAATGCTTTTGATATAGAGCTTAATCCTTTTGGGTTTGCGAAGACCTCTCTTTTTCATCCTATGGAAACAAGTCAAGATGGCATTTACGTTATTGGTACATTTGCATCACCTAAAGACATTCCCGAGACTGTGGCTCAGGCATCGGGTGGTGCAGCATTAGCATCAGCAGATATTGCTAATAAACGGGGTACAGAGGTTACAGAAAGAATATTACCCGCAGAAATTAATGTAAAGGGTAAACCACCTAGAATTGGAGTTTTTGTCTGTCATTGTGGGATTAATATAGGTTCGGTTGTCGATGTTCCGAGTGTAGTAGAATATGCTAAAACTTTACCGGGTGTAATTTTCGCTGAGGAAAATCTCTATACATGCTCTCAGGATGCACAAGACCACATGAAAGATGTAATAATAGAGCATGAAATTAATAGAGTTATGGTAGCTTCTTGCACTCCCAGAACACACGAACCACTTTTTCAGCAAACAATTCGCGAAGCAGGTCTGAATAAGTATCTATTCACAATGGCTAATATCAGAGATCAGGACTCATGGGTACATCGTGAGACACCTGTGGCTGCAACCGAAAAGGCGAAAGACCTCGTTAGAATGGAAGTGGCGAAAGCCCTGCTATTGGAGCCGTTGGATGTAGAGCAAATTCCTGTAACTAAAAAGGCTCTCATAATAGGTGGTGGGGTAACCGGGATGGAATCAGCTTTGTTAATTGGTAAACAAGGCTTTGAGACCTATCTTATCGAGCTTTCCAATGTTTTGGGTGGTAACGCCAATTATCTGCGTCATCCGATTGAAGCATTTGGGGAGGTTAGAAAGGTAGCAGATTATATAGGTTCATTGAATACAGAAATTAGAGCTAATGAAAACATAAAAATATTTACATCGTCGGAAATAAAGTCTCTTGAAGGATTCGTCGGAAATTACAAAACAATTATCGATACCCCAACCGGTGAAATCGAGCTCGAGCATGGTGTTGTTATTGTTGCAACAGGTGCAACACAGTATGAACCTAAATCCGGAGAATATGGCTGGGGTTTGAATGATCATGTTCTTACAATGCGTGATTTAGATGTAGGAATGGATGAGGGCGAACTTCCCATCGAGGATGGGCAAACAATTGCAATCATTCAATGTGTCGGTTCCAGAAATGAGGAACATCCGTATTGTTCTCGTGTTTGTTGTATGAAAGCAGCAGAGGAATCGGCGATTTTGAAACAGAAATATCCAAAATCCCGTGTCGTAGTTTTTTACAGGGATATGAGAACTTATGGATTCCACGAGAGATCCTATCAAAATGCACGAGAGAATGGTATTCTCTTTATTCGCTTTGACTCAGAAAAAGCTCCTGAAGTTATTCTTAACAATTCTGGTAAACTTCAAGTGAATGCATACGATATCTTGCTTGATTCTAAATTTGAGATGCCTGCAGATTGGATCGTATTAAATGTTGGAATTGTTGCTAATCGAGGGGAAAACGAGAAACTAGCTCAGATGCTAAAAGTACCACTAACAGAGGACGGTTTTTTCCTTGAAGCTCATATGAAACTTCGACCTGTAGATTTTGCTACGGAAGGAGTTTTTCTTGCAGGATTAGCTCATTCACCGAAAAATATCGAAGAATCGATAGCTCAAGCATATGCTGCAGTGTCGAGAGCTTGCACAATATTATCCAAGGATTTCGTTGAAGCTGCTGGCACAGTTGCTGAAGTTAATGAGATGACATGTGTTGGTTGTGGAACTTGTGTTTCACAATGCCCTTACAGTGCGTCTAATTTAGTGGAGAAAAAAATTCTTGGTCATATGAAAATTATTGCTGAAATCAATCCTGCATTGTGCAAGGGTTGCGGTGCATGTGTGGCTGCCTGCAGATCTAATTCGGTTGATTTGAAAGGATTTACTAATGATGAGATTATGAGTGAAGTTCTTGCATTAGAATGGGAAGTGGTATAGAAACAAGATGATATACGAAAGAATAACATCGATGAGTTCAACTGAGACAAAATATGATTTCAAATATTTAGCTCCAGAAGAAAAACTTTTCTGGTTGGAAGAAGCGCTTTCTTTTGTTTGGCTTGGTATGATTCCTAAAGCAAAAGGTTTATTTGTAAAACGATTAATCCGTGATGAGCTTAAAATAATAGGGATTAAAAATTGTGATGACTTTAATTCAAAGAATATGAAAAAATCAATTGTTTTAAAGTCTAAAGTGAATGAAAATAATATTCAAAATATAAGGGAAATATTGCATAATTTGGCAGAAATAATGAGTAATTATAAACATGGTAATTTTGAAATAGAAATCAAAGGGGATGAAACTATTTCTATTACTGATGCATGTGAGGTAGTTAAGATTTTATGGGAAAAATTTCCAATGTCTCGAGTGAATTTAAGGATTTTTTTTGATGAAAAATACAAAGAAAAGTTTCAACTAATAGTAAGGAGTTTAGAATGAACAAGATGATTTTACAGTTTGCATTATTACCAGTTCTTTTATTTGCACAATTCAATATAAATCCGTCAAACATAAAATGTGAAGTTAAATCTGTCAACTACGAGGAAGCAGTATTTTATCCAGCTGTATTTTTTGCTGCTGGTAGCGATGCCGTTGATCCACGGTTTGACAAATTTTTCGATGAACTATCCTACAGACTCTCACAGAATCTTGACATAGTTGTCGAGTTAAATGGATATTTTCATCCTAAATCCGACGGAGAGGACAATCTTGATTTAGCGAAAAATAGAGCAATAAACGTTCGAAAAGAAATTATTAGTCGAATTAAGAAGATAGATTCACCAGCTATTTACGCAGTTGTTCAACCTTCAAAAGACCCGAGTAGATATAAGCTTGGGAAGGCCGGAACTCTTAATCCAGAAATTCAAGCAGAGAATATGCTTGTTGAACTTCAGGTAAAAACCATGAGAAAATTAGCTATTAGTGAAATTCTAACTAATAACTATCAAATGGTTAGGGTGCTTGAAAATAATCCTATCTCTTTTGCCATTGTTTATTCAAGTGTTGAAAATTGGAAGAACATATTAAAGTCACTCCCAGGAGATGTTTCGTCGCGTGTATTTTTCCACAACAGTCTAAATCATTCAGTCGATATTCATGGCGATTGGATTATCAGACGTCCATGGGTTCATATCTCTGTGGATGGAGTGTTTAAAGAGGATTTAGTTGAGCTTGAGAATCCAGGAGAATCATTCGCATTTTATCGTCAGGACGGGTATTTTATTAAAGAATCTGAAGTAGGGAGATTCGATATTGGGCAAGTGGATCCGATATGGAATTACTATTTTTTAGCTCGCAATAAAACACCTTCAGGTGTAGACTGGACATGGAGTGAGTTATTAGAACTTAAACAAAAAGGACGTGAGAAGAGAACAGAACGATGGTTTATCGCAAATTATAATTTACAGGATATTAGAATTACTGATGAACCGTATGCTATTGCTAATAGATATTTAATCGCTCAGCATATAATCGATCTTGTAAAAGAAGGATTAGAGTTTTCTATTGAATTTGTAGGACACACGAATTCGTTAGAGGATAAGGAGAGAAGTCGTCAGCAATCAGAATTTTGGGCAATGATGGAATTAGGTGGAATTGTTGAGGCTTTGGAAAATATTCTCGATGTTAAAAATGGGCATTTCTGGCTTGAAGAAAAAGGTATTAAAATTTCAGTTATGGGTGCAATGGCAAGTGAACCTAGTTTTCTAAATGGGGAAATATTAGCAGATAATAAATATCCTGAGGGAAGATTTGCTAATAGACGGGTCGAGGTTATCATTAAGACAGAAAAATAAGCAAATACTGAGTAAAATGATGAATTGAAAATTCTTGTTAATATAAATTGGTTTTAAATAATGCAGGAGGAGTTATGGCAGACTTTCAGCCTAAGATTCTTGCTTTTTTATGTAATTGGTGCTCTTATGCCGGAGCTGATCTGGCAGGTGTTTCAAGAATTCAGTATCCTCCCACAACAAGAGTAATTCGGGTTCCATGTTCAGGTAGAGTTAATCCTTTTTTTCTGCTTAAATCACTCCAAACTGGTGCAGATGGAGTATTAGTTTCAGGATGTCATCCCGGTGATTGTCATTATATAACTGGGAATTACTATGCGAGACGTCGATTCACAGCTTTTGTTGACTTAATGGACTTCCTTGGTTTTGAGATGGAGCGATTGAATTTCTCGTGGTGTTCTGCTGCTGAAGGACAGAAGTTTGCAGATATTGTAAAAACTGTTACGGATAGAGTGGTTTCAGTTGGTGAAAATAAATTTTACATCAAGGATAACTTCATAGATTGATTGCATAGTATAGCTAAATAAGCGATAAAGGAGTGAGAAATGAATGTTGAAACCGAAATTCGAAAAAGAGCAAGGGAACTTCTTAAAAATAACGAAATTAGCGCATTTATAGGTTTTGCTGAGGGAACATTGCCCGGTGTTGTTATTCCTTTCGTTGCAACCGAACCGCAACATACACAGAAGCTTATCTGGAATAGATTGTGTAGAATGAACCTTGCAGGTTATCTTAATCGGTTTAAGGATTCAAAGACTGCTATTGCTGCAAAGGGCTGTGACAGCAGATCAATTGGCATACTCGTCGCAGAGAAGCAGTTGGAAAGAGCTGAGATAAAGATACTCGGTATACCATGCGAAGGTATGATATCAAGAAAAAAGCTCGAGGATCGATTTGGTCCTTTATCTGAGCTAAACAAATTAGTTCTCATTGATAGTAATATAATTATTATAAAAAGCGACAACCAGAAAGAAACAGTTTCACAAGATGAATTTCTCCATTCCGCATGTGAAAGATGTATGCATCATAATCCTATACATTACGATGAATTATTAGGTGAGCCAGTTGAAGAGAAAAACACATTTGAGACTCATTTCATAAAAACAAAAGAATTAGAAAAGATGAGTAGAACAAATCGATGGAAAATAATGAACGAGATGCTGTTAAAGTGCATAAGATGTTATGCTTGCAGACAGGCTTGTCCAACATGTTATTGCGAAGAATGCTTTGTCGATTCACGTTTCCCGCACTGGGTTGATAAAGGGCAGCATCCCACAGATATTATGTTCTGGCATGTAGGTAGATTATATCATCAAGCAGGTAGATGTGTTGAATGCGGTAATTGCAGCGAGGTTTGCCCAGTCGGGATCGATTTTGACGCAATTTTGGAATATCAGGCTAAAAAAGTTTTTGAGAGATATAATTATGATGCTGGAATTGCTGTGGATGAAGTACCACCGCTCCAGAACTATAAAACAGATGATCCTCAGGAATTTATTCTATAAATATTATGATTTAGCCTTGTTTAATAAGAAAGCAGAATTCATAGGCATTGAACTTGTTAATGTTTTTAATGCTGGGAGAATTGGGAGATTTTAATGAATGTAGATGTGGCTATTATCCGATATGGCGATCCTATTAGGGAGTTGGATAATATCACTCTAAAGTTTGATTCTATATACAGTTATTCAAGACAGTATGATTTAGCTATTTCAGACCGAAGTGGCTTAATTATTGGAAAAAGAGATAGAAGATCCAAAAAGATCGAACCAAAAAGAATTTATTATACTTTACCAGTATTAGGGTTTAATGGTACTTTTTTTAGATGGATCAAGAAAGGATTTTATGAGCTTTTTTCCTTCTATATTTTAAATCGCTATAGACCGAAGATTGTTGCAGTAGTGGGTGGTTCTTTGGATTTGATTGGACCATATTTTTATTCTAAAATATGTGGGACGAAATTATCGATGGTTTTTCATCAAGACATTAAGAGTTACAGCTCATTTTTAGAACCGTTAGTTAGATTCTCCCTAAGAATTGTAAAGAATACTAAAATTAACCTTCTATGCAATGGTTTGCATTTGAAAAATCAGCTTGAAAATATAGGTATTCCAGATAGTAGGATTGATGTACATTCTCTCTATTATCCTCCAGAATACTTCACTGATCATGAGGTCGAGCAAATTTTTAATAGTGGAAAATTTATCGTAACGTTTGTAGGTCGATTTGATTATTCGAAAGGTATAATTGATGTCATTGAAATTGCTAAAATTGTATTTGAGAAAATTGGGAAAGATGCGGTTTTTGTTCTAATTGGTGACGGATATATGAAAGATAAGGCAATAGGATTGAAGAATCGACTAAAGTATTATGAAAATGTAGTATTTCTTGGAATGCGTCCTAATAATACGATAAACTCATATATGAGTAAAAGTCATGTTATTTTAGTACCTTCATACAAAGAATGTTTTGGCAAAGTTCTTGCTGAAGCGCTAATGGCTGGAACAACCGCAATTGCATATGACACTGGGGGTTTGAGCTATCAAATTAATGATGGGGTCAATGGTTTTCTGGTGCCAGTGGGCGATTACAAGGCTATGGCTGAGAGAGTTATTAGACTTTATAATAATCCGGGATTGAGGAAAAAAATTTCTGAAGAAGCTATTAAAGCCAGGAACCTTTACGATGATCCTGAAAATACTTTAGGTGCAAAATTGAAGAGAATTTTTGATAATTACTTTGAAAAAAAATGTTAGGGGAGATATGATAGTTAAAAAAGTTTCTAAAGATACACTTAAGGAATGGTTGGCAGATTTTTCCTCGAGGGGCATACTTTACGGTCCTATAAGTGACGAAGATCGATGGGGTAAAATCACCGATCTAAATAAAATGGGGAATTCATTCACTACTGTTATGTCTCCAAAAGAGATATTTCTTCCGCAGGATCAATCTATGTTTAGTCTTAACATAAAGGATAAAACTAATGATGTCTCAGATAATACACCTAAGCTAACTGAAAAGGCTGTGCTTTGGGGGATCCGACCTTGCGATGCAAAAGCTCTTTCGTTGATTCATAGAGTTTTCAACGAGAATGACTATCATGACACCTATTTTAATGCTCTTTGGGAAAGTTTTATTAAGATCACAATTGGCTGTATAGAACATTTGAATACATGTTTCTGCACATCATTTGAAGATGGAAGTCCTTTCGGAATTGAAGGTGCGGATATTTTAGCTACTGAAGCTGAAGAGTATTGGATTCTTGAATCCATTACAGAAACCGGCGATAATCTCGTAATAGATTTAGAGGATGCTACAATTGACGAAATAGATGACATTACGGAAATAAAATCAAAAGTAATTGAAAGTATAGATAATAAGGTTCCAGTAAATATAAAAGATAAACTTTGGAATAACTTTGATAATGAAGCTTTCTGGGCTCAGATAGGAGATAGGTGTATAAGTTGCGGAATCTGTACATTCGTGTGTCCGAGTTGCTACTGCTTCGATATTAACGATGAAATTATTGATAAATATGCACGAAGATATCGAACATGGGATGCATGTCAATTTAAGAACTTTACCCTTGAGGCATCAGGACACAACCCTAGACAAACACAACTTCATAGAATACGTCAACGAATGATGCATAAATTCTCATTTTTTGCTAAAAAGTACGAGGATATACAACTTTGCGTCGGTTGTGGACGTTGCATTCGAGAATGTCCGGTGGATATAGATATAAGACAAGTTGCAATGGACGCAGAACTTCTAACATAAATATAAACGGAATGACCTTTGAGTTAATAAAAATCTATTTAATTTTAATATTGTTTCCGATTTTATGCTTATCTCAGAACGCCATACATACTGGTGATCCGGGATTGAGTGTTGACTATATTCCTGTATCGACTTCTACTATAATAGATAAGGGCATGATTATTCAAAATTTTTCAGATGGCTATATCGGAACTGGTCCGGATATCGGAGCATTCGAATACGACCCACATTTTATTAGAGAATGCAAAAGTGATTTGTCGAAATATTTTAATGTATTTCCAAATCCTTTTAATCTAATGTGCAATATTCTAATATCCGATAATCCCAAATCTGGTGAAATGATATATATTTATGATATTCGCGGTCATTTGGTTTCAAGTTTGCAAGCGAGAAAACATATGAAATGGGTGGCGAAAGATTTTGAGAGTGGAATCTATTTGATTAAATATAAAGGTTTTACAAGAAGAGTTCTATTGATAAAATAAACATGATTCTTACAAGCTATTATAATTACAAAGTTGTTCTAAAGTTGGTGATTATTTTTCGTATTGTTGCTATTATATTGTAGAAAAGTCGCATATTATATCGTTAATTGGAATAGAAAGGAGAGAAAATGTCCGAATTCGATAATGAAAATCCATATAAACCACTTCCAGTTCGTCTATCACGCTCATGGATTGAGACTGAAGATAACAATGTAAAAAGTTTTCTTTTCGATTTTGTTAATCCGGAAGATGCAGAAAAATTTGAGTATTTACCCGGTCAGTTTTGCCAGATTTCGATCTGGGGTTGGGGTGAAGCACCCTTCGGTATTGCATCGTCACCTGTTGAGGGTGAACAGCTTTTGTTCTCGGTCAATAAGATCGGTACTCTAACCAATAGATTGCATGCAACCGCAGACAATGAGATAATAGGATTAAGAGGACCTTTGGGAAACATTTATCCTGTTGAACTTTTAAAGGGTCACGATGTTGTTATTGTTGGTGGAGGTTATGCTTTTACTACATTGCGATCTCTTTTTCTTTTCTTGGTTGATCCTGCAAATAGAGACAATTATGGTAAGATTACAGTTCTATATGGAGCGAGAACTCCGGGTCTTTTCCTTTATCGAGAGGAATTGGAAGCATGGTCGAATTATCCTAATGTGGAATTTGTTACCACAATCGATAATCCACATCAGGATTGGGATGGCATAGTGGGTCTTATACCTCCTGTTCTAAAAGATATTGCACCTAATTCCTCGAATGCTTTTGCTATTGTTTGTGGACCGCCAATAATGATTCGTTTTACATTACCCATTCTTTCTGAATTAGGTTTTCCTGAGGATAGGATTTATTTATCACTTGAAATGCGGATGAAATGTGGTATTGGCAAATGCGGTCGTTGTAATCTGGGACATAAATATATATGTGTTGACGGACCAGTTTTTTCAATGGCTGAACTTAACGGATTAGTTAAGGATATGTAGTTTAATGAATTCATTAACCTAATTTTAAATACTTTAGTAGAGATTTTGACAAAAAGATGACGTTATTACATAGGAGGAGAAATGACAACCATTAAACAAAGTACGATGTTAAGAGATTTGGTTATTTTAACCGTCGTTACAACATTGTGTTTGAGCTTTTCATTGAGTTTCGGAACAACCGATTATGAAGAAAAAGCTATCGAATACATTCAGATGCTTCGCGATGCAGAATATAATAAGGCATATGAATTATTTGATGAAACAATGTCTATTACTTTAACACCAAGTTCTTTGCAGGCATTGTGGGAACAACTTAATGACGCTATGGGTGGATTTAAAAAGATAACAGGAACTCGCATGGAAACACAAGCAAATTACACTGTAGTTATAGTTAATTGCGATTTTGAGTATTCTTTCGTTGGTATCAAAGTAGCTTTCGATCAAACAGGTAAAATTGCAGGTATGTTTCTTGTGCAAGACGAGGGGTCAGCATATGAATATAAACCACCAGGTTATGTAGATGAAACTTCCTTCACTGAAAAAGCTGTTAAAATTGGCAAAGAACCTTGGCAATTAGATGGTATGCTTACTATGCCTGAGAGAGATGGTACTTTTCCGGTAGTTGTGCTTTTGTCCGGCTCTGGTCCGAATGATATGGACGAGACGTTAGGACCTAATAAACCGTTTAAAGATATCGCCTGGGGTTTATCATCTATGGGCGTTGCTACATTGCGTTTCAACAAACGAACAAGACAATATCCCAATGAGTTAATGGATAGTGTGGAAATAATAACACTCGAGCATGAATATATTAAAGATGCTCAAGCAGCAGTTGCATTGTTGAGGAAAACTTCGGGTATCGATCCAAATAAGATATTTTTACTAGGACATAGCCTTGGAGGAATGGTTGCACCAAGGATTGCTCTCACGGAATCAAAACTAGCAGGAGTTGTTTTAGTCGCTGCAAATGCACGACCAATCACCATGTTGATTAGAGAACAGAACAAGTACATTTTAAGTCTTGATGGTGAGATTAGCGACAATGAAAAAGAACAACTTATGGAATTGGAAAAAATAATAGTGCAAATAGAAAATTTGGATATAGAAGAAGACGAAATTGTTTACGGAGCAGGTAAAGAATATTGGGCGGATATCAATGCTTATGATCCTATAAAAGCTGCAATAAAATTATCCATACCGATATTAATTATAAGTTGTGGAAGAGATTATCAGATTACAGATGTTGAATTTCAACTTTGGAAATCGGGGTTAGAGAAAAACAAAAACGTAGTTTTCAAAGTCTACGATAATCTTAACCATCTTATGATTGCTGGAAGCGGTATTTCAACTCCTGCAGATTACAAAATTGAAGTGCATGTGGATG
>CAZLTJ010000018.1:12493-16213 GCA_964562425.1 uncultured bacterium | reverse complement strand
AAAAGATATTGCGGATTGGATAAGAAAGCAATAATCAGATAAACAAAACCTATAATTTTGCTGAAAACTGTAAGTAAATCCTTTTAAAGGATTTGAGACATAAATAACAAATAGAAAGAGGTCAAGCGATGTGTGAAGATTGCGGATGTGAGCACGATAATGAAAAATCGGAAATTATCGATGTAGGAATAGATGTTCTTGCAGAAAACAAAAAGATTGCTGCTCATAATCGCGATAAACTGTCTAAGCTTGGGATAGTTATGATTAATCTTGTGGGTTCTCCTGGATCGGGAAAAACCACACTTTTAGAAAAAACTCTGCCTATATTAAAAGAAAATATTAAAATCTCAGTAATCGAGGGTGATGTTGAGACTGACAATGATAAAACCAGAATCGATGCTCTTGATGTTCCGTGCTATCAAATAAAAACGCATGGTGCCTGTCATCTCGATGCTGAAATGGTACACAAGGCTTTGCATAAGCTTGACTTTAATGAAGCGTTAGGGTTAATCTTTATTGAAAACGTTGGGAATCTTATATGTCCAGCTCTTTTCGTTCTTGGCGAGGACTTTAGAGTTATTGTGCTTTCAGTTCCTGAAGGTGATGATAAACCGGAGAAATACCCCGAGATGTTTTACGGTTCAGATGTGGTTGTAATATCCAAGATGGATTTGATTCCTTATGTAGATTTTGATATTGAAAAATGTCAAAAGTCGATAATGACAGTTAATCCAAAGACAAAAATAATTCAATTCTCAGCGAAGACTAATGAGGGTTTGAACGAATGGATGAATTGGTTAGAATGGGCAATAAAGAAGCCAACTTAGTTATTTATTTGGTTTTCTATAGATAAATTTTTCAATCCCATTAATTAATAAACTCATCGGGAAAGGTTTTGCTAAGAACAAGTCCGCAACCGAACTGTAATCCTTTTTCTCAAAATCCTTAGATCCACTTATTAAGATAACACTTGGTTTAGGTTTGTCATTTCTAATTTCCTCAAGCCATTCAAGACTGGAAACACCTTCAAGGGAGATATCAGATATTATAACAGGATTTTGAGGTTTACTATGTTCGTATTTCCTTCGACCTTCGATAAGAGTTTTAGCGATAGATACGGAATATCCCCGTTCTTCAAGCGTTGTCGAAAGAAGTTTAATTATAGCATCTTCGTTTTCAATAATTAAAATATCCACTTTTTTATTTCTATTTAGTGTTTCTTTTGCTTCGATTTCCTTTTCAAGATCCTTTTTTGTGATTGCCAAAACAGGTAAATATATAGTAAAAGTAGTTCCCATTCCGAGTTGGCTTGATACATCGATAAAACCATTGTGAGTTTTAACAGTACCGAAAGTTTGAGCTAAGCCCAATCCTGTGCCTTTTTCGCCTTTAGTGCTGAAGAAAGGCTCGAAAATTCGACTTTGAGTTTCCTCACTCATACCGATACCTTCATCGGAGATTTTTATTGCATAATATGTGCTTATTCGAGCTTCTAAATGTGTTTCAACGAATTCTCTATCAATTTCTTCAATATATGTGATAATTTCAATTTTTCCTCCATTGGGCAATGCATCCTTTGCATTGATTAGTATGTTTAATATAGCATTTAGGAGAGTTACAGAATCACCCATTATAATGATTTCGTCCTTACATATATCGAATTTGAGCTTTATGCTTTCCTCCAAACCACCGCTAAGGACATCAATTGATTCATTAATTACATCATTAATTTTCAATGGAACTAACTCATAATCCTCATGCCGTGAAAAGGAACGAAGTCTTGTAATCATATCCACAGCTCTGTTACTACCTTTTAGAATTGATCCAACGACAGAATGAAGTTGCTCATTATTGGCAGTGAGATGATATAAATGCGAGGAGTATCCTAAAATCCCAGTTAGAACGTTGTTAAAATCATGAGCAATCCCATCAACCATTCTTCCCAAAGCGTCAAGTGTTTGCATTTTGCTAATTTGTTCTCTAAGGTTCCTTTCGTTGGTTATATCTCTCATTGTCCCAAAAATAACTTCTTCATTGTCCATTTTGATTATGCCATCGCTAACTTCAACCCATTTAGTTTCACCATCTAGGCATTTGACCAAGAATTCATATCTGAATGTTCTAAGTGGGTCGTCAAAGTGAGTATTGAGCTTTTGCTCAACCATTCCATAATAGGATTCATCGGTAATGTCTTTAAAATTCTTGCCGATTACTTCAAAAAAATCATTCATCTTTAGAATTTGCAGGAGACTATTATTAGTATATATAATTTTTCCGATTCTATTTAGGATATAAATACCGTCAAGAGAGTGTTCAATTAGGAATTTGTATTTTTTCTCAGATTCAAAAAGCGCAATTTCCATGTTCTTTTTTTCTGTTATATCCTCGCCAAACCCAACCAAATGCTCTGGAACACCTCTTGAATCGTATAGAATCATGAAACCCCAGCTTATAAGCTTTGTTTTCTCTGATTTTGATTTAATTTTGAGATCTATATGAATATATGGTGATCGCTTTTCAAAAATATTAAGAAAGAAAGACTCATAATTGAATTCATTACTCGATTCAATGTAATCTATCCAATAACTGTTTAATAAATGTGTATCATCAGTTTCAAGAAGCTGTCTTAGAAATGGGTTTGTTCGGACAATTCTGAGTGATTTATCGAGAACGATAAGGGCAAGATGTGTCTTGGCGATTATCTTATTTGACATTTCTAAACTTTTTAAACTTCGTTTTTGTTCTGTAACATCTCGTATTATAACCTGAACGTTAGTGATATTAGATTTCCAGTAGAAAGGCTTTAAATGAAGGCTGAAAATTCTATTGAGCTTCGGATATTCTATTTCCAAATCAGTAGGATATCCAAAGAGCGCAACTCTGAAAGAAGATATAAATGAATTAGAATACTTCTTTGGCAAATATATAGCGAAGTTATCATTTCTACAGTTTTTGTATATTGAGAAAAGTTTTGTGAAAGAATCATTATATAATTGAATTTTTCCATCTCGATTTAAAAGGACAAATCCATCAATGCTAATTTCAAATTCTTGCGCAATTCTTTGAGTTGGAGATATATCTATACTATCTTTTCGCTTTGATTTATACTTTAACAGCAACCAAATATTAAATGCGATAGAGATTATAACTATAGCACCCCAAACTAATGTGCCTGAGTTAATTGAAGCATTATTTCTTAATGCATCGAAATAAATGATGCTCCGTAAAATTATTAAACCCAATTCATTATGCATATATTAAATATTTATATACGATTCTATCAGTTACAGAATATGATTTATGATTCAAGAAATTCATTGCTATATTCTATTCTCACTACGGTAATTTTACCTTTGTGATATTGTAGAAATATTCTTGCCAGTGAACTTGGTTGTATGTCTTCAATTTTACCGGGAGTTCCATTCATAATTTTATCGATGTGATGGTCTTCTTTTTCCTTAAAGAATAATAATGTCGGAACTTTAATAACCTCAATATTTTTATCTAATTCGAATATGTCTTCCAATATTTCGATTCTTGAATTGGTAATTATAAAACATGTTGTAAATTCTATAATAGTATCGGCTGCATTAGGGTTGTTTTTAACTTTTAAATAATCAAATTTATCCATAATATTGGTATTCTGTAAATAAGGATTCATTGCTTCCATGCCAATTTTTTTCCTAGGTTTTTTTTTCGCTAATACAGGAGTTCCCACAA
>CAZLTJ010000018.1:0-12483 GCA_964562425.1 uncultured bacterium | reverse complement strand
AGCTAATATTATTAAAATTATCTTTTTCATTTATATCCTCCTCAATCTTTCAAATCTTATCAAAAATATTATTTTCCTCGCCAGAAAAGAGAACCACTTTTTGGAGATTTAATACTCGCAGCAGTTTGTGAAATTGTACCGGTGGAAAGCTGAACGAGAATTGTGGCTTGGTCTGTAATTCCGATATGTGCCGCAGGACTTGATGGTACTCCTTCTCCTAATAATACCGAATGGTATAACCATCCGTCAGAATCTTGTCCTAAAATCGAGGTCTCTCCAGGAATTCCAGTCAAATAATCCACACCGTATAATCTGGATGTTCCACCGAATGCGCATATGTCTTCAGAAGGTACAAAACTCGTGAAAAATAATGCACCACCAATAAGAATTGGATTTGAAATAATTCTTTCTCTTGTATTTTGAAGTGTGCGTTTCCATCCTGATTTCGCACTAATTTTAACCCTAAGCTCTGAATAGGACATTTCTTCTCCTAAACCGTAAACGTATGTGCCTGTGTCAGTTATTTGGACAGAAGCGTTTGAAACATCGAAGAGACTATCCCAACTAACTTCTGACCCACCAGTCTGCCAGTATGGATCCTTTACACCGACTATATACTGAGATGAAATATCCTGTTCATCCTGATCGGAAAAATATCTACCACTACCAGCATATACCCATAGATTACCATTTGCATCGATTGTAGCAACTGGAGATGTTGTAATCGGAGCGGGAATGTTGATTAGATTTGAGAGTAGCCAATCCCCAGGACTGGCACTATTGTTTGTATTAAGTCGATAGATCTTTCCTTTCCAATTACCAGATTCAAGATATGAAACGCTAAAGTAAACAACTTCAACTGTGCCGTCAATATTGGCGTCAATCGGTGTAAAATCACCGAAATGCGAATTATCATCGGGAAGTATAAAAACACCATGATTGCTTGCTGTTACCGGATCGATAACATATTTGAGTTCCGAAGTTACTTTATAATTAATATTAGATATATCTAATGCGTATAACTTGCCTTTTTGATCACTCAGCCCAATCATATCTACTGGACCAGAACCCATTAATAGGAACCATTTTCCCTGCGATAACATTATTCCTGGTCTGGAAGTTGTATATGTAAGATCGTCTGAAGAAAATTCAAACATAAATCCTGGGTAATCAGGATCCGTAATATCAATTACATAATATGATGGTGTATATGTTTTACCTAAAGTTAATGTATCGTTAGCGGAAACTGTGTCAAATTGAGCAGTATATTCAGAACCTCCAAAACGAAGCCCTCCTACTAAAATCGTTCCCCAGCCGTTGGGATGAATATCATCATCTGCAAAAACTCTTGCATCAAAAATTTTAACTGTAAGGTCAACATATGGAACATGGCAATAATCCGGATCGGTTAACCATTTGAGATGAGGTAGTAAATTGTGTGGAATTAATGCCCACATTTCTTCACCAAGATTATAACCACTTGCGACCAAATAACCTCTTTCTTGTTGGCCTGGTAGCTCGACATATCTTCCACAGTGGAAAGCATGAAGAGTTCCGTCATTAGCACCTACAAAAACTATTGGTTTTCTGTTTTTATATTTGATATAAAAAGGTCTATAACTTGTATCAGAGTAAATGAGATCATATCTTTCAGCTGGTGCACCTACATATTTTGGTGAGGAATTGATAATATCTCCCAATTTCCAGACATCTGAACCAATTGTTCTCGTTCGCGTGTATTCATAATCCACACCTCTTATGTAATCTATTAGAGATTCTGCTACACTTGTGGAAGTTACTGCAAGATATCTTTTTACATTGTTAACATACGATGTTTTAAATTTCCAGGTTGATCCCTCTAAATTAACGACTTCTGAAGAATCAGTAGTACCTGGTGCTCCTGCATAAAGAGCAGAATCCATGTAGAATGCTCTTGAGTTGCTAACATAAAATATTCTTCTATTTGATGCAGGATCGTTTTTCAGTTTTTCCCCTGCTCGCCAAACGGATTTAACTATGTCAAGGTCTGCTTTGTCTATTAGTAGGTCACCATCACCGTCACCATCTGTATCCTCCCATAGGTCGACACGGGTTTTATTTGCAACAGGATCGAAATAGATCCTTGAAATATAGTCATCTTCCATATCGAGTTTACCATCACTATCGGTATCCTCACGCATATTTCCGTATGGGTCGATCCATAGAGAGTGAAGATCTCCAATCCAACTTAGATGTGCACTACCTACGAATTTGGCAGGTTGAAAAAATGCTTGAAAAACCAAACCTTCGCCCTTTGATGTGGATGATACAACAGAAACAGCTGAAGCTGATACAGATCGTCTAAGAAGATTTACGAAAACAGTAGTTAGAGCATCTTCAAGAAGGTATCCGTTTTCAGCATTGAAAAAGCCATCTGGTACACTATCACTATCAAAGTCATATTCTTCGGGTAAATCTGGGATGTCATTTCCGTTTTTGTCATCGAATGCACCGTTTTTTGCTGCATCAGAGAGAAGATCTATTGCCATACTTTCAGTTCCGAAAACATAAATCGTGTAAAGTGACATTTCCTGTTCGTTAACAAAATCGCTTCTAAGATCTGTTGTATGGGACCATAATGCTACATCATCGAGGTAATCTGAACCGCTGGAAGCAAAGGAACCGGGGTCGTTGCCATCATTGTCGTAATCTTTTAACCATTCATCGGGAATTTCAAGGTCCATTGTGCTTTCTCCGTCAGTGATTAAAATTACAAAGTTCTTCTGACACCAACCATCTATAGGATCGATGCTCGAATAATCCGTGACGTTAAAATAACCACTGGTAGCTCTGAAATATCGAGTTACTTCATAATATGTTTCTGCAAGTGGAGTCCATGTATCGCAATACATATTATTGATATGATCTATATAAGTTTCCTCAGTAACTGTACCACATGGATATTCAATATATCCACCTTCGTTATCGTGAAAATGTGCCATTCCTAATTTCACTTTGTCAAATATTTTGTGTATAATACCACCTTGGAATTCGCTTTCGGTAACATTGCCGCGAACGCGCAGATACGCTTTTGGAGTTGCTTTATAATCCCAGTCGCCGCTTGTGCAGTCTTCTCTTTTGTAGAGATAATATAGCCTATGGTAAGACCCGTCGCTTGAAGAATAACCCATTATTGTTCTATAGAAGCAATTGTCGTCGGCATAAAAATATCTATAATAACTATCACCTCTGCCACCACTACCGTCGAAAATAATTCTTTCATCTGCGGCATATTCCTTGTCGTATATTCTTCCTCCCGTCAGAACTTTTCTAAGGTTGTCGAGACGTCGCATGTACATGTAGTTAAGCAAGTTGCCATCCATTTTCATATGATTAAGATCGGACAAATCAGCCACACCTGACCAGCTTTGTGTAGGCTCCCAAATATTTGTTGAGGTGTTATATTCATAGAAGCTATCAGGATCGAAATAACCATAATAAAGCGATGCTTCGTCGTATGTTCCTGTATATGGTTCATAATTCATCGAGCCAGAATTGTCAATTATCATCATTACATTTGGGACAATCGTTTCGGAGATAAATGGAGGTACATTGCACGGTGGTACATCCAGAGAGTCTCTTCGTATAAGTTGAGCTGAAGATAAACTTATTAGAATAAATGCTATAAGAAAAAGATACATTATTTTATACATTATTCCCTCCTGAATATTCAAAATATATCCTGTGTCCTTCCGTGCGATTCCGTGTTTTTAAGTAGAAAAATTTACATATGACCCATAAATAACCACATTTGAAATTGAATATTTATGCTTAAAAGTCCTCCTTTTAATATGTAATCTTTCAATTATTAACTATTCAACTGTATTTAATTAACTTCATCGATTATTATTTATAGTCTATTATTGGTTCTAATTATAGAATAATTCTTTTTAATATAAAAAATCTATTTTGTTATCCTTCCAATGTTTCATCTTTAATGAATTAGTCCTAATTCTTATCAAAACAACTAATAATAGAACTATTTGGCTTGTACGCCTATGATTTTTCGATAAACACTTTCTAGAACGCTTTTCTCGCCGTGAGAACCTGATGCTTGAGATTCTAATCTGTAATATTTTGCACTTCCTCCGGCAGAAATTCCAGCTCCTATACCTTCATATCCGGAACCGCCAAAACCTATACCTGCACCAGCAACTGTACCAGTAAACATTTCATCTACGGTAATATTAATGGTTTTATCACCCACATTGAAGTTACTTTCATCGATAACTGTAGCATTATCAGTTGCCTCTTCAATGCGAATAAATCCAACTTCAAGACCGGATTCTGCCGCTTCGAATATGGAAAAATAGCGTCGTGAACTTCCACTAATACGAATACCACCAACAATGAGATTCAAAACAACACCTGCAATAATAATCATGAATATAACGATAAGTAAAACAGTAAGCATTGCTATACCACGTCGATTTTTAGTGTTGAGCTTCATATTCAGAAATTCCTTGGGTTGTAGTTAGATTCCCAAAGGTCATACTTTTTGTTTCTGCCCACAACATCGGTGTTTATAACATTATTTTCAACTATAACAGAATCTAACCCGAAACGATAATTTTGTCCCCCTGGAGTTGCGGTTAGAGAAACTACTTTTGTCAATCGGATTTTTGGTATCAATGCAGGATTAGAATATACCGGTGATGTATTATAATATCTTTCACCACTGTCGATTCTCCTATCACCGTCGTCATCGATCCAGAGAGACATCTGAAAATCGGCGACATCTTCGAGAAAGACGTTATCGTCTCTGAGAAGAGAGCCATTGTTTAGTGAATAAACAATACTTTCATAGCCGCTTGGGTCTGTTGAGGCGAATACGAAATTCTTACTGGTTGTTAAGTTTAGATTTAACTGAAGGATAAGTATCGGTATACTATCTGTAGTTATTGTTTCTGTGACAGCCACAACCTGATAAACCGGTGCACCTACTTTCATTTTGAGAGGACTTAAAATTGTTATGTAATCATTAGTATCGATGTCGTCCTCGTTGTCCCATCTTCGAACTGTAATTAAATTTGTAGATACAGTAATAGGTTGAATAATATAGGTCCATTTTCCTCTATCACCACCGAGACCAAAGGATGTGGATCGTAAAGTAATAATATCGGAATTGTTCTCCCCGGAATTGTCAGTTATTGTTATGGGAACAACATTTCTTGCGAGACCATAGCCTGTCATTAGAATGTCCCACTTAACGAATTGAGATGCAACCTGAATATCTGATTGCTCTACAGTGGTTTTTTGCGAAGAAAGAGTAGATGCGAAAAAGTTAGAGAACATGTAGAATGTACCCAGTAGGAGGAGTGATATCAAAACCATTGCTACTAAAAGCTCTGTCAAAGTTAACCCAGAATGTAATGTTAACCAATTTTTCTTCTTCATTGCATTACAATTCCAAAAAAATGATTTCTTTTCTAAAAAGTTTTTTATCACCGAGTTGCAGATGTCTTATATGTAATAAAAGCAATGCTATTCTTTTGAATATCTAGTCCCGGTTCTACCCATTCAACGGAAATACAAATAGATTTCACATCTTTTGACGGCACATTCTCTGCTACATTCCATTTTAGTTCATAAAGAAAATTCTCAGCATCTACGCTATCTATATGATCTGGATTTGAAAAATCATACAAATCTGTAGTATCAGAATCGTCAGAAATTAAAGGATCTGAATAACTTATGGCTCTTAGCTGTTCTGTAAACTGTTCTGCTACAGATCGAGCATTTACAATTCGTTTGTTATACATATTTTTCTGAATAGCAAAGAAGGAGAACGGTATAAGCATTGTTCCACCTATCATAAGGATTGTGAAGGCGACCAACACCTCTATCAAGCTGAAACCATCTGGGTTATTTATTTTTCTTTTAAACTTCATTCCCAATTTTTTTAATACAAGAAATTTAAATTAGAATGCTTATCTATCTCAATCAATACCATTTAGTTCCATCGTATGTAAATACAACAGCTTTGCCTGCAGCATTAACTTCTGCTGCTTTTAGATCAGAAGTTTTTGGATCATCTCTGAATGTGAAATAAATTGTTCCACTCGACGTAGTGCCCTGTCTGGGTGTGAAAACCAATTTATTGCCTGAGAAGGATACTCCATCCGCAGGAATTGTTGAACCATCAGGACCGGTAGTTACACCGTTTGGTTTGCCAAATTTAATTTTAGTTGGTAGATTTCTTCTGAAGACTTCTATCCATACCCCACTATCCGAATCAAATCGAGATATTGTCCAGTATTCAGGGATTGTTCCTGAAGAAAAATCTATTGCGTGGTTTGTACCACCCTCGAGAGCCTTAGTTCTAGCTAATAATAAATCCTGCTTTACATTTATTGCGGTTCCGTTAAGGTGCATTTTATTTCCGACTCCTTTGAGCACGAAGAACGATGTTGCTAGAAGGATTCCTGTAATTATTATTACAGTCATTACTTCCATTAAACTTAAACCGGCATGTTTTCTGAAATACAATCTCATAGATGTATTAATATAGCTTAAGTAATTATTTTCAAGACCTAATTGGAATAATCAGGTGAGACAACCGGGCGGATACAACTCACATATAATATATAGTTAGGTCTTACAAGGTTTCCTATATTTTTTTCATTTTTTTTATGCATAAGCAAATTTTTTCAATTTGAAAAAATTCATTATTTGAATTAGACACATCGTTTTACGGTTAATATAAATAAAATCAAGCTTAAAGAAAAAATGTCTTACCTTACAAGAAAGATTTTCCCTACTATTTTATTTTTTCCAAATGATATTTTGTAGATATAAATTCCACTTGTGACATATTTGCCATTGAAGTTCTTGCAATCCCACGTCAAAGAGGTTTCTTGAGGGATTTTGTAGGATATTTCCTTAGACCATACAACTTCTCCAGATGCATTGAATATAGCGATTTCCATATCGATAGGCTGGTTAATATCGATATCGAAATGAATCGAGTCTGTGTTTGTACATGGATTCGGATATGCTTTGGATACAATTATATTTTTTTCCATTGGAACCGAATCTTCTTCCGATTTTTCGATCCTGAGAATGAAATCACTATCATTTGTTGAGGAATATAATATTGGAGCAAAGAAAATACTGTAGTATTGCCATCGTCCGGGAATTCCAATTGTTCGATTTGTATCTGAGTATATTGCTGCAATTTGTTCTTTTCCGCAAAACTCCATAGGTTGTGTCATAAGCCAGCCACTTGAATACGGATTTAAATAATCTAATATTGCTTTTACACCGTATTCATAATGACCGTACGGTAATTCGTAATATCGTACAGAGAGAGGAGCAATCGGATTTTGAATTGTTATTTCACCGTTTTCGAATTCTATAGTTTCTGATTTAGGTGATGAATAATTTCTGCCTTCAATAAAAAAATACTCTGTCCAATATCGATCAACTCTAAGTCTCCATAATGAGAAAATCTGCAAAACGGTGGATAGATTGGTTCCCCTATTGTTTAGTTCTTGTGTGAGTGAAGTATATGGATCCATATCGACACAACGTTCGCAGACCGATTTTAAAAATTCACCTGTAAATCGAACATCCTCTGGTGCGAAAAATTCCTCTAAAAAAAGAGTAAAAAGAACAGCACCATACCATATGTCTGGAATATTTGCAAAAAGAGGTATTTGTGGTTTATCCTGGAAAAAGGGGATGTAGTAATAGTAATCGTTGATATCATTAAAACAAAATTCCTCATGAAATACTGCACTCGCTTCTATCCACCATATAAACGATGCTATCTCAAGTCCTGTATTTGGATAACGATAGCTAAATTGTATTACATGATAGAATTCATGAGCACAGGTAACTGCTAATGCGGGATAGGGATTTTCGGAATAATTGGAGAGTTTAGTCATATCTGAATTCATTTCTATATAGGCTGAAGCGTTTCTTTTGTCCATAAAGTATTCTGTACTCATAGTTTGACCGTAAAAGTTACTCGAGAATGATTTAAGGTACACATCCGTTCTTGGGTCTCCACCGTAAAGGTCTGGATCTTCTAATCCCATCGAGTCAGGAACGGGTGTTCTATATCCAAGTGAATCGAAATATATTTTCCAAACATATTCAAGGTAAACTGCACAGGATTCTGCATAGTCTGGAATTCCATTAAGATTAGCGTCGCCGGGATAAATAGTCAATGTGTCGTACCATATTTTGAAGTGCTCTGTGCCTACATAAAAAGGAAGTATCGGTCGCAAAACTGTGACTCGAGCAGTTCTAAAAAGATTCATAGCATCGTAAGTTCCACATTTTTCGGATGTTAATACATTATGAGGTAGAGCTATCAATACAGTGATAATTGTCAGTGAACACAATGATACAATTTTACTTGTTTTCAATCCTTGCATTAATATTCTCAAGCTGATTAGAATTTTTTCAATTAAATTTTGCAAAATAATAAATCTAATAATTTATGTAAACAAAAAAAGAGATTAAGAGTTTCATTCATAATTTGTTTACTATCGATAAATTTACAAAAAAGTAAGGTTTCTATAGGTTAAGAATTAAAATCGATTTGAAAACTGTTTATAAAGTGAGTCTCTTAAAATGTATCTTCCCACGCAGATTTAAAGCCGGAGACCATTGCAGAGATAAAATCTTCGTAATCAGGAATATGGCCAAGGCATTTTTCTATATATGTGCTGTGATTTTCAAGTTCGTCTTTTACAATTTCACGATGAGTTAGAACGAAATCAGATAGTTTAAGATATTGTGGTCCAGCTAATATCGAGCCCTGTTGAAGAACAGCTCTATTCTTTCTGCGTTGAGCACTACCCACTATTTTTTTCTCGTTTACAACAAGTTCATATCTGGATGTCGAAGAGAAGCATGAAGGATTCTTTGTGCTTATTGTGGGATCACCTTTCGAGAGTTTTGCATTTAATCCAAGATTTTTCAATCCTAATGCCAGAGCACGACTAATTTCATTATAGGTTTCAAGAATACTCATTTGCGAGAGAATATGATAGGGTGGTGTTGTAATCGAATATGTGAATTCAGTATGATGGAATATAGCTTTACCACCAGTGGGTCGTTTAACAACGTCGATTCCCATTACCGAACATTTTTCAATATCTATTTCTTTTATATCTTGACCAAAGCCAAGTGAGATTGCAGGGGGTTTCCATTGGAAAAATCTCAAAACGGGAATGCTATTTTGATTTTTAAATGCCCACTGAAGGAGCTTTCGGTCTCTGTCCATATTTTCTTGACCGGTGAGATATCCATCTTTAAGAAGGAGCCATTTTTTGCCACCTAAAAGAATTTCATGTGCAGTATCTAAAAAAATAGGAATATTGGACATTCTTAATCTTTCTTAGATTTCTTTTCTTCCTTTTTTGTTTCAACTTTAACGTCGGG
This sequence comes from uncultured bacterium, assembly GCA_964562425.1. Lineage (GTDB taxonomy): Bacteria > UBP14 > UBA6098 > B30-G16 > B30-G16 > JAUWMV01. The sequence continues at coordinate 3,048 of CAZLTJ010000018.1, read as the reverse complement.
TTGCTCCCCTCGATCCAGTTCCTCTAATCTTTTAATTATATCCTGCCATATATATGCCCATTCCTCGGGATTTTCATCGACCTTTTTTCGAAAGTACTCAAAACTCTGTCGAGTGATATTGTGCTTTGAAAAAATGCTGTCCTGAGCAGCAGTGAGAGTTAGTGTGTCATCGAGGAATTGTTCGGCAGCAACGGATAGATCAACGTATACAGTGATAAATTCCTCAACTGTTAATTGCTTTTCTTGAAGTTGAGGTTTATTTTTTGATTCATTTTCTTTGCTATTAGAAAATGAAAAAAGAAGTAAGCTGACAAGAATAAATATAAATGATCTAACTGACATATATTATACCTCCGTTATCTTCAACTAATGAATTGATAATATTGTTTCTTTAATTTACTCATCTTATGTCTTATGAAAGACTATTTTTCATACAGGGAAATAATAAATGAATTATCGATTAAATCAAGCCATTTTGTTTGTGCGAAGCATCCAGTAGCTATAAATTAACTTGCTGAATCTAAGGTCTAAAGGAGGAATGATATGAAACTTAAACTAATGGCAGTTGTTCTTGTAATATTTTCATTAGCTTTAGCGCAAGGACATTCATTGTTCAATCCCTTTGCAGGTGTTAATACCCCAAGAGCCATAGAAAAAATCGGAAGTTGGTGCGAATATAATCTTAAAACCGACGATACTGAAAATTCTGGTAAAATGAAAATTTCAATAGTTGGTTCCGAGGAATGTAATGGTCAGGATTGCCACTGGATTGAGATTGAAATAAATAGTGAGGAGGGTGATAGGATAATTTTTAAATATCTTGTTAAGGGTCGTATTTCCGAAGGCAAAGGATCATATTTTTCTATGATTATGAAGAGTAACGACGATCCTGCTCGGGAATTTGAGATCGACACAGAGGAAATGGAAGATATTACAATAGAAGAATATGAAATGGATTTTAAGGAATACAAAGATTTACCGGATTCATACGACAGCCCTACAATGACAATTACTGAGGAGGTAATAAAAGTTCCAGCAGGTAAATTTGAATGCCATCATATTACATATATAGATACTTCGGGAAATGAAAGGATAGACTTCTGGATTACAGAGGATATTCCGGTCACAGGTATTGTGAAACTGAAATCTTCAGAAACCAAGATGGAATTATTAAAATTCGGTTGGAAAGGCGCAAAGACTGCTATTACTGAGAAACCCAAAAAATTCTCAATAGATGCAATGCTCAAACAAGGATTGGAGGAAAGTGCTGAGGAAGAATCCAAGGAAGCTGGCGAAAGTATAATGAAAAAGAGTTTAAAATCGATATTTGGGAGATAATCTATGTTTTATTCAATGACTGGTCAGGGTAGTGCTGTTATTTCTGCTGATGGATTAACGATTTCTGCTGAAGTGCGATCGGTTAATTCTCGATATTTAGAGCCGAGTATAAAAGTTAATGCATTTCTCAGCGGTTTTGAAAGTAAATTTGCAGAACTAATTCGAAAATATGCATCCCGTGGAAAGGTAATGCTTAATGTGAATATTGTAAGCTCGACAACAGACATTTGGAATATTGAGATTGACGAAGTTCTTTTGGACTTGTATGCATCGGTCATTAAACGAATAGATTCGCGATTGCAACTCGAGAACACGGGTGTATCATTAGAAAGATTCCTTCAAATGTCAGAGTTATTGAATAAAACTCCAAATCCAGAATACCAAAACAAAGCATTAATTCTTGCATTAAATTCGACAGAGAAAGCTCTCTTGAATTTGAAAGAGTCGAGACGTGTGGAAGGTTCTGCTCTTCAAAAGGACTTAAAAAAACGAGTTAATTCGCTTTGTAAAATTACAGAACTTATAGGAAAACTTGAGGAAGAAACGCGGAAATCTCGCTATGAAAAAATTCGCGAACAGATTTATAAAATCATCGAAGATGTTGAAATAGATGAGAAAAGATTACTTCAGGAGGTTGCACATCTTGCTGTAAGAGTTGATGTTACTGAAGAAATTATACGACTTGAAGCTCACACAACTCGAATGCTTAAATTATTTAGAAGTCGAAAACCAGTTGGAAGTCAGTTTAATTTCATTTTGCAGGAATGTCATAGAGAAATAAACACCATTGGTTCGAAAACTGACAGCACGGAAGTATCCCAACTTGTCATCGATTTTAAAGAGGAAGTGGAACGAATAAGAGAGCAAATACAAAACGTTGAGTAGTTTTAAATATTATTCTCGATTACTGTATTAGTAACTTTCAATGGTCTAAGTAAAAAAACTCTGCCATGCCAGTTTTCTGATGTGGCAGATAATATAACTGTTAAGTCTCGGAAAATTCCATAGTAGGCTGCACCGCAGCCAGTTATGCTTGCGAATTCTGCTCCTAAATGCCTTATTTTTTTTATGTCATTATAAACTTCCGGATAATGTGAAGTTAAAATCGGTTCGAAGGAATTTTTAAATGATTCTATAAGTTCCCATAAGCGATAGCGATTGTCGAAACTTTCATTCATTAAAATATCTGGTGGTTGATCGTATTCTTTTACCTGAGTGTAAGCCCAAGTAGTATCTATCGAGAAATCGGGCACAATTAGCAAAATCCAGTAGTCGGTGGGTAAATTCACCGATTTTATTGCTTCACCTTTCCCTGATATTAAAGCTGCATGATCAGAAAAAAACATAGGAACATCGGAACCAATTGTTGTGCCAATGTCCATTAGCTGTTTGGTTTGTAATCCTAATTTGAGAATGTTATTAGCGGCTTTAAGAAAAGTTGCAGCGTTTGAACTACCTCCACCTAAACCGGAGCCAATGGGTATGCGTTTGGAAAGAATTACCTCTAAATTTATTGCTCGTTTTAAGTAATCTTCCAGTGCTTTCTTTGCTTTGACAATTATGTTTTCACCGTGGATTTCAGGTCCATTAACGGATAATTCGAAATGATCGCTGGGTTTGATTTGCATAATGTCCATCAAGTCGATTTGCTGAACTAACGAAAATAATTCATGATAACCATCATCTCGTTTCCCTGTTATATAAAGGAAA
>CAZLTJ010000017.1:12743-31942 GCA_964562425.1 uncultured bacterium | reverse complement strand
TTAGGTCAAATACCGACGAAGATTTGCCAGAGTTGCGCAGGGGAAGGCAGAATTCGCAAGACGGAAGTAATTCCGATAAAAATCCCACCAGGCGTTAGAAATGGGCAATCCATAAAAATTTTCGGTATGGGCAACGCAGGTAAAAGAGGTGGATCTTCAGGTGAACTTATTGCACTCATAAGGGAAATTCCTCATCCCAAATTTGTTAGAGATAAGGATAATCTTATAACGTATCTGCCTGTTGGTGTTATTACTGCAACGATTGGTGGAAAAGAGATGATTAAAGGCATTAAAGGGAAGGGAATTGAAATAGAGATTGCTTCAGGCATGCAGTTTGGCGACATTATTGAAGTAAAAAATGCAGGTCTCACGCAATACGGTGGTGGAAAACGAGGAAGTCTTCTTATACAGGTAATAATTATTGTACCAACTCATTTATCAAAAGAGGAAAAGAAACTTCTCAGAATATTAGCTGGACAAGAAAAACCACCCAAAAAGGTAGTTTTTGAGAAACTGCTTAAGAACCTTGGTATAAAGCGTTAATGTTTATCTCTACAACATATTTTTATGCTCCACCTGAGAAATTTAGTAAAGGCAAAGTCTTTCTCGATGATGAAGAGAGTCATCATATCACTAATGTTCTCAGGGGAAAACCTGAAGATAATTTCATCGTTTCAAATGGCATTGGCGATACCTTTAAATGCAGGATCGAGAAGACATTCAAAAATTGTGTTGTAGCTACCGTATTAGATATTATTGAATCCCGTCTTAAACCTAATATTGACCTAACACTCGGTATGGGAATTGTGAGACCAAAACAAATAGAAACCGCACTGGATTGGTCAATTCAGCTTGGCATTTCTGCGTTTATGCTATTGAAAACAGATTTCACAATTAGAGATTGGTCGAATAATGACAAATTGAAACGTCTCGAAAAAGTTGCAATACGCTCAATTAAGCAATGTAAAAGGGCGTGGCTGCCAGAGATATTTCCGTTGATAGAACTAATAGAGTTTTTAATTAAAAATGGTAAGAATTTTGAAGGGATAATTTATACCGATCCGTCAGGACTTCCAGCTCCTCCAAAGAGAATGATTCAAACTGGATCGCGGATTGTTGTTTTGGTAGGACCAGAAGGTGGCTTTTCGAGAGCCGAGCAAACCGAATTTGCAAGACACGGTGCTGTACCATTATCTTTGGGTCCTGCAAGACTTAGAACTGAAACTGCAGCTGTAACAGCAGTATCTAAAATTTTCATATGGAGTGGAAATATATAAAATGGATCTTAATTATTCAGTTATTTATTTGATGATGTGCGATCCACATAGTATTCTTTAATAATCTTCACTCCTGTGGATGTACCAATTCTTGTTGCTCCAGCACGAATCATTTCAAGTACAGTTTTATAATCTCTAATTTCACCAGAGGCTTTAATTCCCATGGAATCTCCAACAGTTGCATGAAGCAATTTTACATCTTCAATTGTTGCACCACCTGTGAAACCTGTGGATGTTTTCACAAAATGCGCACCAGAATCACGAGCTATTTTTGCTGCAGTTATTTTTTCTTTTGTTGTAAGCACTGAAGTTTCAAGGATTACTTTGACAATATTTGACGAAACAACATTGACAACTGAGCGGATATCGTTATATATGATGTCCAAATAAGCGCTCTTAAGTGCACCAAGATTAATTACCATATCGAATTCAGAAGCACCATCATTCAGTGCGATTTCTGCTTCTCTGACTTTCGTGGTTGTTTTGCTTGCACCATGAGGAAATCCCACAACAGAGCAAATCGCAACAGATGAAGCACCAATAATTTTGTAAGCTGCTCTAATCCAGTATGGATATAAGCAAATCGCAGCAAAATCAAATTGCTTAGCTTCCTCACAGGCACGAATTATATCTTCATTGGAGGCTTCTGGACGCAAAAGTGTGTGATCAATGTATTTCGATAAGGGAAGAAGCATAGCATAAAGTTGTTTAATTGAATAGATTTCGAAAGAATTTATTTTCTAAGCACCAAACCAAAATATAATTTCAGCCAAGATTTGAGATCTTTAAATTCAACTGCAAATCCTGTTGATATAAGATACGCTTTCATATCTTTAGAAAAACCATTCCCATCGAAAACAACCAATCCACGAATTGGCCATGTTTTAATATCTTCAATGACAGCAGGTATTTTTTCTTCTGCAGTTCCTCCGACTCCTTGATACTTGCATTCTATACCTAAAATTTTCTTTGTAGTAGGATGTACTAAAATTACATCAATGAATCTTTCACGTCCCCAAAGTCTTCTACCAACTTTATACTGACTTTGTGTGTTTAATTTTAAATTTATTCCTAATTCAATTACAGCATTTTCCAGTTCTTTTCCATTTTTTATTGCTGTCTTACGTCCTGGCATAACTAAAATGTCCTTTATTTAGCAAAGTTGCATTTTCTAAACGTTTAATAGAAAGATTAATATAATCCTTTTCTAACTCAATTCCGATATATTTTCTTCCTAACTCAATCGCTGCAACACCAGTTGTACCACTTCCACTAAATGGATCAAGGATAATATCCCCAGATTTGGTAGAAGATAAAATTACAAGCTTTAATAATTGCAACGGTTTTTGTGTAGGATGTTTACCAAATAGTTTTTCTTTTTTTGGTGGTGTCGGTATACTCCATAAATTTCTCATTTGCTTTCCGTTATTAATTTCCTTGATCTTTTGATAGTTGAATGTGTACTTTCCCTTCGAATTAGGGAGAGCCCATAACAAAGTTTCTGTGGAGTGAGTAAAATATCTGCAACTTAGATTTGGCGCAGCATTAGGTTTAAACCAAATAATATCATTAAGAATTCTAAATCCTAATTCCTGCATTGCGTAACCGACCGAATAAATGATATGACTTGTACCACTAACCCATATTGTACCGTTTGGTTTTATCACTCTTTTACATAATGTAAGCCACTGCAATATAAACTTGTGATCGGCTTGATAACCTTTGGATTTATCCCATATTCCTTTATTTACGCTTACCATTTCACCTGATTTACAAGTAATGCCATCATTTGATAGGAAATAAGGAGGATCAGCGAAAACCATATCAAAATAGTCTTCAGGCCATTCTTTTAATATTTCTAACGAATCACCTTGATGGATCTTGACAGTATTATATTCGTTTTTCCAATAAGGAGTTTGGATTTTCATGGTATAAACTAATTCCTAGATTTGATTCTCTCATAATATAATTTTTTTAAATGTTATTTCAAAGAAATTCTTGAAATATAGGTTTAATACTTTTATTGAGAATGTGAATTTGTGAAATTTGTTTTCATACATTTAAATTCTTTATTGAAAAATAAACAGCTATGCTGGTTAGGTTAGTTTTATGCCATTGATTATCAGTTCGAAATTCTTTCCCAAAAGGTTCGCTGCCTTCTTCGAAATCTCCATTCGTACCAGAAATATCTTGAAATATTCCATAACCGACGAAATATCGGGATCAATAAGTATTGACAATACTATGGAATTATTTGCACCTAATGTCAAATGACTATCTGTTGCGGCAAAGTTCACTCTATCATGAATATCGTTCATTACATCGGCAGAGCTTCGAACTCTACTTTTATGAACATCCGATTTATCCGCCAGTATTAAAGCAGCACTTATATCGGATACGGGTTCTCCCTCACCTTCGTGATGATTGCCAATCGCTAACGTTATCTCGTAGATTTCTGTATAATTCATGCCCATTCGTCTAAGAATATCTGCAGCAATGATTGCACCTGTTAGTTGGTGATATATAATATTGACAATATAACCTATATCGTGAAGCCAACCTGCTATTTCTACTAATTGTGCTTTACGCTCAGGATATCCAAGTTCTCTAAGAAGTTTACCCGCTCGTTCTGATATAACAGTTAAATGACGTGTTCCATGTTCTGTAAAACCTAAAACTTCAAGATTTCTGTTAGAAAGTTTTATTAACTGTTGGACTTCTTCATTATTTTTTACTTCTTCAACTGTTATCATGAAAACTCCTCCAAAGGATAAATTTACATTAGATAATTAAGTTAAATATACTCAAAGATTATTTAGGTCAAGTATGTATATTTTTAACCTAAAAAAAAGCGGTCCCAGAAAACGAGACCGCTTATCGATGATATTACATCCAATTTAATATTCGTAACCACCTGGTCCGCCTGGAGGCATAGCTGGCATCTTTTCCTCTTTTACGGGCTTATCGACAATCAATGCTTCTGTTGTTAGAAGTAATGCCGCTATAGATACAGCATTTTCAAGGGCAGTCCTAACGACTTTTCTGGGATCTATGACACCAGATGCCATAAGATTTTCATATTTCTCAGTTTCTGCATTGAATCCAAAATCACCTTTCTCCTTCTGAACCTTATTAACAACAACAGAACCCTCAAAACCAGCATTGTTAGCTATTTGTCGAAGTGGTTCTGTGAGCGCCTTTCGAAGTATAAGCAATGCTATTTTTTCATCACCTTTAAGCTTTCCTTCGAGTTTATCCAATGCTGGTATCGATCTGATAAGTGCTACTCCACCACCCGGAACAATGCCTTCCTCAACAGCAGCACGCGTAGCATGGAGAGCGTCCTCGACTCTAGCTTTCTTCTCTTTCATCTCCGACTCAGTTGGTGCACCGACTTTAATAACAGCAACACCACCTGCTAGCTTTGCAAGTCTTTCCTGCAGTTTTTCTTTATCCCAATCGGAGGTTGCCTTATCGATAAGAGTTCTAATTTCATTGATTCTACCGCTTATTTTTTCCTGTTCACCTTTGCCAGCAACGATTGTGGTGTTATCTTTATCCACAACTATTTTGTTAGCTTTACCGAGTAAATCTATTTTGGCATTCTCAAGTTTGAATCCTAATTCTTCAGAGATAACCTGACCACCTGTTAGTATAGCAATATCCTCAAGCATTTGCTTCCTGCGATCACCGAAACCAGGTGCTTTTACTCCGCATACTTTAAATGTACCTCGAAGTTTATTCACGACCAGAGTTGCCAAGGCTTCACCCTCTATATCCTCAGATATAATTAACAATGGTTTGCCAGTTTGAACAACTTGTTCGAGAAGAGTCAGAAGGTCTTTTATTGCTGAAATCTTCTTATCGTAAATAAGAATATATGGTTCCTCGAGTTCGACAGTCATTTTTTCCGATTCAGTAATAAAATATGGAGAAATATAACCACGGTCAAACTGCATACCTTCAACAACTTCAAGTTCGGTCTCGGTACTTTTGGCTTCTTCAACAGTTATCACACCTTCTTTTCCGACTTTATCCATTGCTTTGGAGATTAGCTTCCCGACATCCATGTCGTTATTTGCGGATATTGCTGCAACATTTGCAATTTCCTGTGAGTCGGAAACATCTTTAGTGTATTTACTCAACTCTTCAACGATAGCTTTAACAGAGATTTCAAATCCACGGCGTAAGGCTTGGGGATTTGCGCCTGCAGTAATATTCTTGAGTCCTTCAATAAATACTGCCTCAGCAAGAATAGTAGCGGTTGTGGTTCCGTCACCTGCTACGTCGGAAGTCTTGCTTGCTACTTCACGAACGAGCTGCGCACCAAGATTCTCGTATGGATTGTCAAGTTCAATTTCCTTAGCAACCGTCACACCATCTTTTGTTATTAACGGTGAGCCGAATTTCCTTTCAAGGATAACATTTCGACCTTTAGGTCCTAACGTAATTCTTACAGCATCGGTGAGTTTTTTTACACCGGTTTTGATATGCTGCCTAGCTTCAATTGAATATTCAATTAATTTTGCACTCATAATTTTCCTCCTGCCCTATAATTCGATTATAGCTAATGCGTCAGATTCTCTCATAACGAGAAATTTTTCGTCACCAATTTCGAATTCTGTTCCTGCGTATTTGGCAAAGAGAATTCTGTCACCCTTTTTCAACTTGAGAGGGATAATTTTGCCGTCATCAGTCATTCTGCCCTCACCTGCGTCGATAATTTCTCCCTGCTGTGGACGTTCTTTTGCTGTATCGGGGATAATTATCGAGCCTTTTTTTAGCTCCTCCTCGATGGGTTTAACCAAAACCCTGTCATAAAGTGGTTTCAGAGTCATATGTGTTCCTCCTTATGTTGTTATCTTACAATTATTTAAATATATTCAATTAGCACTCTTCATAAGTGAGTGCTAATATATTTGCGATTTATTTAATGTCAAGTTTTTTTTAGTAAAAAAATTTTTATTTTTTTTTATTAAGTTACATTGTTTAGAAATGGTATGAAAATGAAAATCAAAATTAGAGAAGCTACACAAAGTGATATTAAAGCAATCGTAAATCTTTTTGCTGAGGCTTCCAAGTACCTGAAATCGATCGCTTCTAAAGGTTTTGGGAATGGACTTTTTCTATCTGAAAACCTTAGTGATGAAAGGAAGATGTTTTTAGAAAGCTCAGAGAAGGAAGATAATCTTCTTTTAATTGCTGAATTCCAAATGGAGATTGTAGGATTCGCTTTAGCATCTGTGGAAAATTATTCTGATGATATGATTACTCCACCATTCGTAACGATTGTGTATATTAGTGTTAAAAGTGAGTTCAGAGGTAAAAGCATTGGTCGAAAGTTGATGGATTATATAAAAACCTGGGCGAAATCAAAAAATATTAAGACGTTAGAACTACTCGTTTGGGAGGGCAATCCTGCACGTGAATTCTATCATTCCTATGGTTTTATTGAACTAGAACACAGACTGGGAATGAGAATCGATTGATTACAAGTTTGAAACGCGATTCGTCAACAGCTAATCTCCTCCTGTGATTTAAGCTTTTCAAAGAGACAAAGTTCCATATATAATCACTAGAACTTCCTATTATCGAACCAATAAAGAAAAGACCTTGACAATCCCTATAATGCCAAGTATAAAGCTGGTAGTTGCTAGACTATTGCACTCTGCAGAAATTTTTCTCTGCTTTAAATCCTGATTATTTTGTATGAAATCCATTATATCTTCTGCTTTTGTAAATATGGGAAGTTTAATTTATATAGGCGATAAAGAAAATTAAATAAGAAACTCCATATTATCTTATTGGTAATTCTACGACTACTCTGGTTCCAGAATCTATTCTACTTTGAATCCATATCCTTCCGCCATGGGCTTCTACAATACGCTTGACCACCGCCATCCCTATACCTACACCGCTGCCTTTAGTGGAAAAATACGGTTGAAAAATTTTATCTATAAGCTCTGGTGGAATACCCTTGCCCTGATCTGCAATAGCAAAATAAACACCAAATTCCGATTTGCCTGTTTCAGCAATTATTTTCCCGCCTTCAGGGGAGGCGTCTATGGCATTTTGGAGAAGATTATATATAACTTCGGTTAATAGCGTTCTATCTGCTCTAATAGCAGGAATGCCCGATGCAAGACTTGTTTCTATTAAAATTCCTTTGCTTCCAGGTCTAAAAATTGAAATGACATTTCCAATAAATTCATTTAGTTGAATTTTTTCGAACTTAAGTGTAGGTAAACGTGTGAAATCCAGAAAGCTTTTAAGGATAACATCGAGACGTTTTAATTCATCTGCCATGCGAGATAATCGTTTCGTATTCCGCTCATCAGCTTTTAATTCTTCCATTAAAAGTTGTAGATTCATTTGAATAGTATTTAGTGGATTTCTAATCTCATGCGCTAATGCTCTTGATAGTTGTTCTATATCTGTTGAAGACTCTGACTGTATTGGTTTGACTTCTCTCTTTCGTCGGAAGATCAACCATCCGAGCAGTATTCCTGATAAGAATGCTACCAATAATTCAATCATAAGATAAAAATATTCGTTTCTTGTATAATAAATTGAATATTTTATATTTTTATAGTAAAATTTGACAAGTGCTCTGTGATGTAAAGTCAATCCTATCAAAGGATTGTGAGAAATTATACTAAATCTTATATCCGAGTTCACGAAGGCGTTTTAATCCTTCTTCGGAGATTTTCTCCATTGACCATCTGGGTTCGAAAGTTAATTCAACCTTAACTTCATTTACTGATTCGAGTTCCTTAACTTTTTCCTCGATGCTTTTCATAATGACCTGATATATCGGACATCCAGGAACGGTTAATGTCATAAGTATATGAGCATTCCCTTCCTCGTTTACATCGATACTGTAAATGAATCCTAAGTCCCATACATTAACTGGAATCTCTGGATCATAAACCTCTTTTAATTTCCCAATTATTTCTTCTTTAATTTTTTGGTTATCCATCATATAGCTCCTTTTTAAGAGAAGTAAATAATAAACATCACTACCAAAACCCACAAGACCATATTTATAATAAACGGAAAATCTGAAATAACCAGTCGCTCTGGAGATTCACCCTTGCCACTAACCTTAACTAAATACAAATACCGGAAAAGACCATATATAACAAAAGGCAATGTAAATCCTAAATAGGGTGTATCGAATTTTTCTGCAGTTCCTGGATCAAAAACATATAACGAATACGATGTTAATGTTGAAGCTACTAATATAATAAGAACCTGATCGAGGAAGGACAGATTATATCTTTTTAAAACGGATCTTGAAAATTTTGAATTGTTTTTATTAATTCTAAAAAGTTCCTGCCGACGTTTGGCGGTAACCATGAAAAGCGCAAGAAGACTCGTGCATAAAAGCAACCAATTGGAAACAACTACGTTTATAACAACTGCTCCACCGGCAGCACGTAATAAAAATCCAGTAGCCACTACCATTAAATCTATTACTACTAAATGTTTAAGCCAAAGAGTATAAAGCACTTGAAGAAATACATAAAATAATGCTATATATCCTAATCCGGAATCAAGATTGAATCCCCAAATTATACCGAGTGTTGTGAAAACTACTAATGCCAAAATTGCTAACCCAATTGGAAGCTCACCGGATGGAAGCGGTCGGAATCTCTTTGTCGGGTGCATTCGATCTTGTTTGATGTCAATAAGATCGTTGAATATGTATGTACCGCTTGCTAATAAGCAGAAAACCCAGAAAGTTTGGAAAGAGATGAGAAATTTTCCAATTTGCAGAAATTCTTGTGAAAAAATTAATCCAGCAAAAACAAAAAAGTTCTTAGTCCACTGAAGAAGTCGCATTGTTTTTATGAGTGCTTTAATTTGCTTGAGCATTTAAATGTCCTATTATATTATCGGTAATTAGAATTGTAAATTAAATACTGTCCTTAGGTTTTTTTGCCAAAACACCAATCGATAAGGTTGTATAACAGAATATCCTTTTTCGTCTTAATTTCTCCCGTAATGTACGTCTTATTTTCCATAAAACAGGCACTTTAAGAGGATATAATGGTAGTCTAACACCTATTTTCCACATTACCTCTCTTAAAGTTCTGTAAAACAGAGATGGATACATCCAGTCACCGTAGTATCCTATTGATTCGAACCCAAATTTTTTAAGATATTTTTCCAACTGACCCAACGAAAATTCGGTCTCCCAGCCGGCAAACCATTTATTTAGGGCTATTAGAATATGCTTTATCACTGTGTAAATGTGCCATCTTTGAGGAACATCGATAATAGCAATACCCCCAGGTTTCAGCACTCGGAGGTTCTCCTTCACAATTCCTGATGGGTCTCGAAAATGCTCCAGAAGCCCTTGATGGAATACCATATCGAAAGTGTTATCCGTAAAAGGCAGTTCAAATGCATCACCTTGAACTGGAATAACTTTAGCTTCGTTCTGATCATTGAGAGCTTTAACAATATCCATTGCAGCATCAGCATAATCGAGAACGATTACTTTTGCGCCGTCCTCTGCAAATGTAAAACTGTCCCTTCCAGTACCAGCACCCACCTCGAGAATCCATTTCCCTTTCAGATCAGACATTATTTCTTTTAATGCTGCAGGTGTTCGTCCGGAATTATCATAAATTTGATTCGGGTCTTTCTTTTCGGTCCAGAAATTTTCCCAATGTTTTCTATCGCTGCTTCGGGGCATTGTGACAACCTCTGCTGTTATGTTTATTTTGACAATAATACCGATTAAAAACTTTGTAAATTTAAAACAAAAAATATTGTAATTCTTTGGAATGTAAATACAAAATAACTTATCTAGAATCGAAATATTTATTAGTTAAAAATTGTCAGAATAAATCTGGTTTGATTTATAGTGAAAAAAGGAGCAAATTTAAAATTAAAACTTGACAATCGGTGTAATCCAATTATTGTATATGAAATTATGAGAGGAGTATTTTGATGAAGTTAGAATTCAGGCTAAATACTGATTATTATCTAAGCGAGGGGGTGATCTTCGCTTAGCGAGGATAGAATTTTACAAAAAAACGAGCGAGTGCACCCCTTCATGGAAGCACTCGTTTTTTTTTCCTCTTTGCATGGAAAGAAAGGATCTTTTTATTTTTAATATGAAAAATAACAACAAACGAATGTTTATAAAGAAATCGATTTATAATTTTAAAAGTTGTGGAATATCTATGGAGTTGGAGGTACATCATGAAAGAATATAACAATCATGCAGTGATCTGCCGTGAAGTAACAAAAAAATTTCGCTCTGATACTTTCAAGGGTGTCCGAAACATTTTTAAAAAACCTGTGTACTTTGCTGCTGTTAATGAGGTCTCCTTTGAGGTTAAATACGGTGAAATTTTCGGAATTATAGGACCGAATGGCAGTGGGAAAAGCACAATAATAAGGATGTTAGCAACACTCCTTCTCCCTGATCATGGATATCTCGAGGTTTTCGGCATGGATGTTACGAAAAATACTTATGAAGTTCGATCGCTAATAAATCGTGTATCTGTCGATGCGTCGTTTTTCAAGAAATTGTCTGTGAAGGAAAATTTGGCTTATGCTGCAAGGATTTATGGTGTACCTGTTTCGAAGGCTTTCGACAAAGCTAAAGGAATGCTTAAGAATTTTGGTCTCGATCCGAAAAAGATGTATAGTCCTGTTGAAGATCTTTCGCGAGGACAACAGCAGATGGTTTCTATTGCCAGAAGCTTCTTGTCGAGCCCGAACCTACTCCTTTTGGACGAGCCTACTACTGGACTTGACCCAAAAAGCAAAAAAATGGTGCAGGAATTCATATTATCCGTAAAAAATGATCACAACACAAGCATAATTCTCACATCACATGATATGATTGAGATCGAGAAATTATGTGAACGAACGGCATTCTTAAAAGACGGTAAAATCTGGGCATGTGGCACCTCGAATGAACTTAAAATAAAAACGGGAAAGAATAACCTCGAGGATGTATTTCTTGAGGTCACAGGTGAGGAGTTTCCTGAAGATGAAGACGAATAGTAAATATACATTATTAAAAAGTATAAACAAAAAAACTGCCTCTTTCTTTAGAATAATAGCAGAGGAAACACCGAAGACATTCGCTTTTATAGAGAGAAATATTAACCTTTCGAAGAGGTATCTTGGCTGGGAACTTGTGTTTTTAAGTTACACTGTGGTAAATTCCTTGACAATTGCATTTATTGGCATTACTCAGGGTAAGGAAATGGTTCTCTATCTTGTGGTTGGAGCGGTATTGTGGGGTTTTTTAAGCGTATTGTTCCATGAAGTGGCTCAGGCTGTGTCATATGAACGTTGGGAGGATACTATTGAGTTTACGTTTGCGGCACCGTTGAGAAGAGTTACATATTTGTTTGGGAACGGACTTTTTGCAGCATTGTATGGATTAGTTAGAAGTCTTATTTTGATGGGAATTGTTGTATTAATTTTCAAGCTCGACATTTCTAATGCCAATATCTTTGGAGCTGTGATTATTTTATTCGTTTCGAGCGTTAGCTTCATTGGACTTGGCCTCATTGCAGCCATTCTTCCTCTCATAAGCCTTGAGAGAGGCTCTCAGGCAACGCACATATTTCAAGCATTGTTGCTTTTAGTTAGCGGTGTGTATTACGAGATATCGGTTTTACCAAAATGGTTGCAACCTTTTTCGAAAATATCCCCAGCTACGTATACGCTGAGAGCTATGAGGTCTGCTTTACTCGAGGGTGCGTCGATGCGAGAACTCGTTCCGTACATATTATTGCTACTCGGTATTGGTATTGTGCTGATTCCCATAGGACTCTGGGCATTTGGTGAAGCGGAAAAATATGCAAAAAAACACGGCAAGCTTAAGAGAGGTGGTTAATTAAAAGATTGGGCGCCCAAGAAATTGATATATCAATATTTAAAATGGTTTTCCCAATCGGATATTTGTAAGGGCGGGGTCTCCCGCCCAAAATTAAAACTCCAAATCATTTGTTATCGATGTATCTTCTCTCCGATCTTGAATAATATTTCCATTGCCATTCGACGTTTGCTCATTAAGGGCAGTTCATATGAACTACCATCCGCAAATAGTATAACACCGGAATTATTTGGTGTGTTGAAACCGGTGAATTCAGTTAATGGATTTGCCACAATCATATCGAGTTTTTTGGTTTTAAGTTTTGATTTTGCATTTTCCACTAATTTTTCGGTTTCGAGAGCAAAGCCAACGAGATACTGGTTTTTCTTACGATTTTCAAGTTCCATAAGTATGTCTTTAGTGCGTTTTAATTTTAGAGTTAATTCGCTGGAACTCTGCGATTTCTTTATCTTTTGCCCTGATACAACAGATGGTGTGTAATCTGCAATCGCTGCCGTCATTATTACTACATCCACATTATCAAAATATTCCATAACCCTTTGGTTCATTTCATGTGCCGAAATTATGCAAATTTCGGTAATCCCATAAGGAGGATTTATGCTAACTGGACCGTGAATTAGGATAACCTCACCACCCATTAAACGAGCACAATCTGCAAGAGAAAATCCCATACGACCGCTGGAAGGATTGGAAATAAATCTCACAGGATCTATGTATTCTCTGGTGGGACCTGCTGTTATGAGGAATTTTTTTCCTTTAAAGATTTTTTTTTTACAGTTTTATTCCTAACGTAATCGATTATCGATTGTATTTCAGGGAATCTTCCGTGTCCGGATTCTTTGCAGGCAAATTCTCCATATTCAGGTGTCATAACGTAACAGCCATTATTCACAAGAATTTTTATATTTTTCTGCGTTAAAGAGTTTAAATACATGGTGCTATTCATTGCTGGTATAAAAACCACTGGACAATCAGCTGCCAGGATTAATGTGGAAAGGAAATCATCTGCTATTCCAGAAGCGGCTTTTGCGATGATATTTGCTGTAGCAGGCGCAACTAAAATTAAATCAGCCCATCGTGCCCAGCTTATATGATTCATATTATGAGTTGTTGGTGATTCAAATTGATCTATTACAACTTGTGCAGATAATGCAGATCGAAATGTCAAGGGAGTAACGAATTTTGTGCCTTTCTCAGTCATTGCCACACGAAGCTCAATGCCAATTTTAAGGAGTTCTCTGCCCAAATAAACTGCTTTGTATGCTGCAATTGAACCGGTGACTCCTAAAACAATTTTAGCATTAGAGAGATCCATTTATCAAATCCTAAGCGGCATAATTAGAGCCAAATATTCAAAATCCTCAGGTTGTGGCATTGGTGTTATTATACATGCAGTCGCAGGATTCTTTAGCTTGAATTTTAATTGATCCGAAGGAATATGCTCTAAAATTTCAAGAAGCATTTTGCCGTTAAATCCTATTTCGAGCGGTTCACCATCATAATCTACAGTTAATGTATCGAAACCCTCCGAATCCATGTCAAGGTCACTGGCTGACATTTCAATTGAACCTTTAGAAATTTTGAATTTAACCTGTGAGGTTATTTTATTTGCGATAATTGTCATCAACCGAACGGATTTGTTTAACTCATACTTTTCGCTTATCATAATTAATTCATTTTCTGAGGGAATAACACGTTCATAATCGGGGAATTTTTCTGAGATAAGCTTAGTTTGAAAAAGGAAATCTTCGGCTTGGAACTGAGCGGAGCCAACACCAGCCGTGATCTCTATATCATCTGATTTAATCTTTCCAAGAAGAGAATTAAGCCGGGATGCTGCATTCTCAGGAATAAACATTTCAAGCGACTCCTCGATCTTAAAATCGTCCTTCTTCTTAAGCATGGCTAACTTGTGACCGTCGGTGGCAACCATCCGCATCTCGTCCGGGAAAAATTGGCAGAATAATCCTGCGAGTGTTGGGCGTGCTGTATCTCTGGGCATCGCAAAAGCCACTAGATCTAAGAATTGAAGCAGCATATCTATAGGCAGTGAAAAAGTAACCTTCGGGGATTCGAGAAGTTCCGTTTTAGGATAATCCTCCACATTGACCCCAGGAAGTTTAACTCTATGTCTTCCTTGAACAATGGACATTCTTAAATCTTCGACTTTAATTTCGAGTTCTCCATCATCCAAACCTTTCAGAACCTCGAGAAGCATTTTAGCAGGAACTGCTAAAGCGCCTTTCTCAACAGTATCTGCGGTAATTTTTAGTTTTAATGTTTGCTCGCGATCTGTGGCAACAAGTATTAGAGAATCGTCTTCGGCAGATATGAGCATATTGGCTAATATCGGTTGTGTAGATCGAGTAGGAATTACAGAACTCACTGATGTTACAACATCCATAAATTCATTTCTCGAAACCAAAACTTTCATTGTGGTCTCCTTTTGTTTTCTTATATTTATTTTAATAAATAAGTAAAAAACTGGTTTTTCACAAGTAGAAAAACCATATGATAAAATTTGATAGTGTAATTCAAACTAACCTGTTAAGTTTGACATTTCAACCATTTTGAATAATATATAATCGAAGGGAAAGTTGGGAAAGGAGGAAAAAATGAAATGGATGAAATTATTAATTATTCTAACATTATTGTATTCATTAACATGGGCTAATGAATCCTTAAAAGAAGCTTTAGGGGATTTGCATGGGGATTTGGATCGCATTATGTCTTCCAAAATTATTCCCCGGAGAAATATTAGTGTTCAAAACGACTATGTACAAGTATTCCTGGCTCCGGATAGCGGTAGATTTTACATAACCACAAGCGACTCTTTGGCTCGAAAGAGACTTATGTATAACCATGGGAAAACATGGTCTGATTATGATACTATTGTTCCTTGGTCTTCATGGACAGC
This sequence comes from uncultured bacterium, assembly GCA_964562425.1. GTDB lineage: Bacteria > UBP14 > UBA6098 > B30-G16 > B30-G16 > JAUWMV01. The sequence continues at coordinate 16,875 of CAZLTJ010000017.1, read as the reverse complement.
TGTTCGAGTAGATGGAAAGAGTTACAAAACTCCACGTACTCCAAATCATGCCTCAGGTACTGATTTTGCGGACGGAACAATGGTAGTTAGTAGTGGATTTAGCATAGTAAATTGGCCCACTAATCCTGATTCAAACTATATATACGGAACTTGGGTTATTCCGGAGAAACATATCGAGGTTCGGCAGATACTTCAACCGGTTTATCTTGAATATCCAGATTATACAACAGGTACTGTTTTTATTAAATACGTTATTATTAATAACGATAGTCTGAGCCATAATATCGGTGTTTTGCTTTTTCTGGACACAATGATCGATAGAAACGACAGTGCACGAATCGCAACTTCCGCTGGTTATACAAGTGGTATTTCTGCACTATATTGGAATTTGCCGGGGGAACCTGTTCCGTTCCCATGTTATTGGTATGCTTATGCAGATCCGCTAGGACCTATAGGTCCACCCGACCAACTTGTCGCTCTCGGGATTATGTGCGGGTATGATGCTGTACCACCTACAAGATTTGGAATAGGTTATTGGAGTAGTTTATACGGATATAGTTGGAACGATAGTTATTATCACTGGGATGAGAGATATACCGATTCTGCAGTTTTGCTCTGGTGGTGGTCCGAGCCAATCGATGCACATGATACACTTATTGTTTCCACATATTATGGATTAGGTGAGGAAATTCCTGGCGAATTGGTTCTCCAAATCCCTGAATTTCCAAAGGTGAAGGACTGTGACTATGCCCCTAATCCGTTTGAGGTACTTCTTATCTTCACTAATGGTTTGAGTTTTATATTAGATAATACTGAAGGTGAGATAATTCTTCCTGATGGTATGACGCTCGATTCTGGATATTCACCTGTAAATTTCTTAAGTCCAGATCGACTTCTTTCTGGTCAATCTGCAACCACGCATTGGAAAATATGCATCGATTCAGTTGGTACAATGGGTGATTCGATTTGTGTAAAAGTAACTTCACCATCCACAGACTCGGTCTTCATTGCATGCAGGAAAATTGAACTTGCCAGCATTATCAAACCGCATGTTGATTTGAGATCTCCTTTTCTTGGCGCTGTGTCATCGTGTGAAAGGCAGGAATTATTATTTAATATTTCTTATGCAAATCCAATTGAGGAATTGCTTTTTACCGTTGACAGCGAAACACTGGACCTTTCTGATTCAAGATTGACAATTCAGGGTGACTCTTTATTGAAATTTAAACCTTCAAGTTCGTGGGATAATAATCAGTTATACGATTTTGGGATATTAGCTCTTAGTGACTCATTCAGTTGTATCGGGAATACTGCTGCGGGACAATTTATTACAGATTTTGGACCGCCACAAATAGGTGATGCTTATCCGCCTAACGATATAATTTTCACTTCGACTAAACCTTTTGTTGCTACATTGGAATTATGGGATGTGGAGAGAGCTGTTGATCCGAATTCAATTCATTTTTCTGTTAATGGTGTAGGATATCGTGTAAGCGATCCTGCATTGGAATATTTCAACGATACAATTTGGTTTGATTTTAATAAAGCAGGGATAATGCAATTTGAGGATTGGGACACTTTTTGCCTTTCGCTCAGGGATGCTACGGATATCCTACCTGATCTCTGTGGACCGAACCATATCACATCATCGAAAACCTGGTGTTTTTCTGTAAGGATCGTAGACCTATTCTTGCCAGATACTATTGTTGAACCTGATGGTTTTGTGGAAATACCCATGACTATTGACGATATTTCTAATCTAAAAATAAACAATTTTGAAATAGAAATCAAATACAACGATTCCGTATTGAGACCCACAGATATTATAACCGATGGCACACTAACTGAAGATTGGTTCGATCCTGATATAGAGATTTTAGGCTCGGGATTAGCAAGGATAAGCGGCATTGGATCGTTTCTTTTGGGTGAGGGTGTTCTTTTCAAAATACGATTCCGTATAATAAGCTTAGAATCTTATACAACCATTAAATTCGGCAATGTATCGCTAAATCATGGAACAATTGAATATAAGACACATAATGGAAGAGTGATTATACTCGGGTCGGATCCATTTGGATGGATGCTTAACATGTTGTTCAAAGGCACAAATTTCCCTACAACAAGCGCCTCTTTTGGGATGTCCGAAATAGCTTCAGATAGCTTCGATCCCGGCGTGGATCTGCCGTCTGTGCCAAGTTTTGGGGGGATGGACCTGTATTTTGTAAATATCGATAAAACCGATCCTTTCCTTACACGATTGAATCGAGATATGAGAAATGTCGAAGATTCAATGGCTACGTGGAAAATGTTTATATCGATACCCCTTGGTGATTCATTAACAATTTCATGGCGCACATGGGGATTGCCCGAAGGTATATTGATCCTATCTTATGAAACTTCCACAGGCAAATTCAATATAGATATGAAATCTGATACAGTTTTTATTGTTAAAAACACAGTAGATATTGAAATAAGGTATTTCCGAGGGAATTTCCACATAGATTCAATGAGTCTATGTCCTGGTTGGAATTTAGTAAGCTTCCCGATTTTACCGAAAACATCCACTCCTATATTAGACCTTGTTCCCAGAGCTTTAAGCTATGGATACCATTACAACTCAGATTTAAGAAGTTATGAAATAGTATACGATGCCAATCCTTTCGAAGGTTATTGGATATATGTAGGTGAGATAACAAACGCATTTCTGATTGGTATGAAATACACCGATATGTTTGTTGATTTAGAACGAGGTTGGAATTTAATAGGAGTTCCTTATTCAAGCAGTGGTTCATTCCCTCTCTCGGATATTTCGTCATCTCCTTCGGGATCAATTGTAGGTTCCATATACTATTTCGACGCTTGTGGTGATTATGAATATAAAGCTGTTTCGACGGATATTTATACTGGATTGGGCTATTGGATCCTGGTTTTAGATGATTGTGAATTATTCCTACACGGCAGACCGAAGAGATCATTTCAATACTATGATCCCGAGTTTTCATTCGAGATTATGACGGGAGAGCAACGGTTTATTTTAGCGAAACAGGCAAACTCAAAAAGAGGATTGGATCACTATGATATAGTTTTACCACCTCCACCACCGGATGCCAATTCAGGGATTTCAGGTTTTAAATGTGATGAATTTTTGTTAAGCAGAGATGTTAAGCCCGATGGGAAATACTTACTAAAAGTTCCTATTGGTGCACAACTGACTTGGGACAAATACTCTATTCCTGAAGGCGTGATAATTACATTAATCGATGGCAAACAGGAAATTGATGTTTCTTCAACAGATACTTGGCTTTCAAAGAACGCAACGATTGAAATTGAAGCCTTCAAAATTCCCTCTAAAGTGGCTGTTCTCGAATGTCGACCTAATCCATTCAACAATGCCGTAGAAATTTACTTTGAAATACCGGAATTGGACTACTTAGAAATTTCTATTTATGATATTTCTGGACATAAAGTTAGACTGTTGCACAGTAAAGATACAAAAGACTTAACAGGTCTTTATATATGGAACGGTACAGATGATGTTGGTTCTCAAATGCCTTCGGGAATCTATTTTGTCAAGTTGACAACTAGCAATTCAACGATTTCGAAAAAGGTTTATTTATTAAGGTAAGTAACGAGAAGGAGAGTCGATGGTTGATCCAAAAATTGCTGTGATAGGATCGGGTTATGTTGGTCTCGTGGATGCAGCTTGTCTGTCAAAAAAATACAGAGTAATCTGTAACGATATAGATGGAAGAAAAATTGAACAGATTAATGCTGCTCATGCACCGTTTTATGAACCTAAATTAAACGATGTTTTAAAAAAATCCGTCATGTCTGGTAATTTAACCGCTACAAATGATCTAAATGAAGCGCTCCAAGATGCAAGCCTTATATTGATAAGTGTAGGAACACCTTCTATGGAAAACGGAGAGATAATGTTGGATTATGTATCGAAAGCCGCTGAGGGTATTGCCAAAAATCTCAATCATTATTCAATTATTGTAACTCGTTCTACCGTAATACCGGGAACGACAAATAATATTGTAAAAAATACAATCGAGAGAATTTCCGGTCGGAAAGATGGAGTTGATTTCGGAGTCGCATTTGTTCCTGAGTTTCTCAGGGAGGGTAATGC
>CAZLTJ010000017.1:0-12733 GCA_964562425.1 uncultured bacterium | reverse complement strand
GGACAGAATCGTTATTGGTTCTGATGATGGGAAAGTTGTGAGCTACCTTAAAATGTTTTTCAAAGATTTCTATGATGGTTTTCCAACGGATAAGATCATTGCAATGAGCACAGAATCTGCAGAATTAGTTAAATATAGTTCAAATGCATTTCTGGCGATAAAAATTTCATTCGCTAACGAAATGGCTGAACTTGCCGAGAAAATCCCAGGCGTGGATGTCGTCGATGTAATGAATGCTGTGGGATTGGACAATAGGATCGGGAGGAAATTTCTTGGAGTTGGCGCTGGTTTCGGTGGATCGTGTTTACCTAAGGATCTTAATGCACTGAAGCATTTTTCTTATGCTAATGACGTAAAACCGATGCTTGTAGAAGCTGCATTGCAAAGAAATGACTTTCAAGCTAATCACATAGTAGAACTGGCTTTAAAGGAATTGGGTGATCTAAACGATAAGAGAATAGCAATACTCGGATTGTCCTTTAAACCAGAAACCTCCGATATAAGAGAAGCACCATCTCTCAAAATAATACAAAAGTTGTTAAATCGAGGAGCCACAAATATTATAGCCTGTGACCCTAAAGCTATCGATGGAGTTAAAAGCGAATTGGGCAATAAAATAGAATACACTACTGATCCAGATATTGCTCTTAGAGGTGCTGATTGTGCTATTGTGGTCACAGAGTGGGAAATTTTCAAAAGAATTGAGAGCAATAAATTTACAGAGCTAATGAATAAACCAGTAGTTATAGACGGTCGGAGAATATATAATGCTCAAGATTATGAAAAAAAAATTAAATTAATATCGATTGGACGTAATTCATAAGTTGAAATTTCCAATTATATAGATTATAATACTCAATTAGTCGAGACATGAAAATCTCAGTTGACAATTAAATGGATTATTTGTAAATTTCGAAAGAATTATAAGGAGGGTTTCCATGAGAAGAATTCTTTTAGTGGTGTTGTTAGTTAGTCTTTCAGGTTTTGTTTTTGCGGAATCCAAAGGATTGGAGATAATAAATCTGAGCATTAATAGAAACGGTACAAACTTAGATTTCGCACAACAGATGGATGAGGATTTCAACCTTATACTTTCTTGCGTTGAGGAGATTGGAAAGGTTGACATTATTTTTGTCCTTGATACTACTTCAAGTATGACCTCAGCTATTGCGAGCGTTAAAAACAATATGAATGAATTTGTGAGAATTATGACAATTGCAGGATACGATGCTCGATTTGGCGTTGTTACCTTTGGTGATTATCCAAATATTCCATGTGGTACAGAACTTAAAGGTGATTCTTTGTTTTTACAAGCCTGTCTTGCAGGTATTGGTACTGACGGTGGTGGTGACTCACCAGAAACAGCCTTAGACGCTATGATGTGGGCTAGAGATTCTATGGAGTGGCGAATGGGTGCAAGGAGAGTAATTCTATTGGTAACCGATGCAGGATTTTGCCAGAGAGATATTGCATGTCCTGATTGTCATGCTGAATATGATACGTCAGACATAGAAATAGCAATGGTTAAAGATGCTATAATGTGTTTTATTGTAACTAAAACTGCCCCAACCCATCACTCATGTACCCCATTTGAAACTGCCAATGATATTTATCGCTGGTACGGTAAGCTATCATCTATAACAGCTGATATGCCTGTCTTCCCTTTGGGTAGTGGGTTCGCTGCGATTTTCGCTGGCATTATAGGTGCAATGCCCACTTACGAAACTATTCAGGTTAGAGTTATGAATAACACCGGTGCCACCATTGATACTATGTCTGGATTTATTCAAGCGGGTTGGGGTCTCACTCTTATGGGTGATACTACAATTATACAAACCGATATCGAAGATAGTGAGATTGTTGAATTCATCTATCGTATAGATTATAGTGGCATTCCGGGGGGTCCATCTGCATTCAAAATCTTATTTAAATGGGGAACTACGGACAGTTTGATCCTTGGCGGTAGATTTGATCAAGAGGGATGTGTATGTGTTCCACCTGAAGGTGAAAATCTTTGGCCACGTGAAAACATTTGGTCGGCATGTGGTTCACAGGAGTTAAAAATAAAAGTGTGGGATACCGATTGGGGTATTTGGCCTAATACAATTGTTTTTGATGTTAACGGCAATATAAGACAATTCCCTGATCCCAGATTAACATTTTCTGATAGCGTTGTTACATATACTCCCTTCCCCGGAGAATTCCGTTCAGGTAATAGAATAGACTATGCTGTAGTTTACATGACTGATAGCAGTGGATGTCCACAACAAGTGCCAATAACAAATACATTTAGAATGGATCTTGTACCCCCGACTTATAGTGATTATCATCCTTATAATCGCGAGGTTATTGGGCGTCAACCGGATGATATCACTGTTAAAGTAACTGATGTTCTTTCAGGAGTCGATCCTTCACTTCTCTTCTTTGTGGTTAATGAAACTGATACTCTAAGAAACAACATATCTCCCGATGTCCGTTTCAGCGGTGGTATTCTCACTCTTACACTAGGAGAAAGGTATCACTTCACGGTGGGAGATACTGTTGAGGTTTGTGTTTACGGTGGCGACAATGTTAGCGAGGATTATTGTGGTCCAAATACTTCATCTGCATGCTGGTCGTTTTTTATCGATTGTCTTCTTCTAGCTTTTAAAGACACAATTGTAGCACCTGCATCTGAATTATTATTGCCAATGTATTGCTCCGATCCTCGCAGATTTAGCGTAACTGATTTTGAGTTTGAAATAGGATTTAATAAGGACATTATGGAGATTGAGGATATTATAACAGCGTATACTGCATCAACAGGCTCGGATGTAACGTGGGAGATTCGTGGAGATGACGTGCTATATGTCGAAGGAAGTCGAAGTATACCATTACAACGCTCGAATATATTCTTCAAGATAAAAGCTAATATTTTGGATGTTCCGGGAGCTTCATATTCGACAATGCATTATATTACTGCTATTCTAAATGAAGGTTATGGCAAGGTTTGTCCTACTGACGGTATGGTTATGGTCAAATTTAGACCACATCGCTGGATTCATCCAATGACTTTTACAGGGGTTACCGCCACAGGATTACAAAAATCTACTATTATTGCAATTGGCTGTGCTGATGGCGCATCTGAAGGTTACGATCCGGAGTTGGATATTAGATTTATTCATGTCCCAGATGAGACCTATGCATATTCGTTTATTGATGATCCAGTATTTCCATCGATAAAAGAATTGCAGAGAGATATGCGTAACACATTTAATTTACCTTCAAGTTGGATAATAATAACTCACGATTATCCGGGTTCTATACGATGGAGCCCCAGAAATCTACCCGATGGTATATTCAGACTTAACAATGTATTGGATATGAAACAGGATTCCGTTTATAATTACAAAGCCGATGAAATAATTGAAATCACTTATTTACAACCATTACCGGTTCATGAATACTTTACCTATAGCAGTGGATGGAATCTTATCGGATTACCTGTAATAATGAATATGCCGGGTTGGACAGATTTAATCCCAGACATCTTTGCTAGTCCTATGGAATATGATACAAAAACTAAATCTTTCTTCTTCAATGAATTACCTCGTGAAGGACATGGGTTCTGGATTTATACAATAGCGGAAGGCGAAGCTCATGTTGCTGGTATCCCTAAAGATGAAACTTCAATATTAGTTTATAGAGGTTGGAATTTAATAGGCACATTGAGAACACCATCTTATATAGAAACAGAACCTGCAGGTATATTAGTAGAATCCAGCCTTTATTATTGGGATGCAATTACGCACACTTATATCTCTGGTGATATCTATAACATCTTTCCGGGTAAAGGTTATTGGGTTCTGTGCACTAGCGATGGAATACTGACATTGAAGCATTAAATTCTTGAAGATGAACGATAATACTTCATTATGGTTTATTGAATTTGATATGACATGAAAAAGCGATATCCGTAGGAGATATTTGAATAATCTGAATATTGTAGGCCTATGCGATTGTGTAGGCCTACTACTTTAAAGGGATTATCATGGAACCTTTTTTTCAGTGCAACAAAATTTGGAAATGGTTTCATATGCCAGAAGACAAACTTATTGTATTAAAGGATCTTGATTTTGAGCTTGAACGAGGTGAGTTTGTTTCTATTGTGGGTGAATCAGGGGTTGGGAAAAGCACGTTCCTTCATCTAGTTGGATTTCTTGATGAACCCTCTAAGGGTGAGTTCATCCTGAATGGAATTGATTATAATATGTTATCTAATCCCGAAAAAGCAGCAATAAGAGCTTCCACAATTGGTTTTGTTTTTCAGTTTCATCACCTTCTTCCAGAATTTACAGCTTTGGAAAATTTAATTATTCCGGGATTGATCTCCGGCAAAAATGGTAGGGGTACGATTAAAAGAGCTAAGATGTTCCTTAGAGTATTTGGCATTCTTAATAAAGCAGATCATTATCCTAGACAACTTTCCGGAGGAGAAGCGCAACGTATTTCATTGGCTCGAGCCCTTATGAATAAACCTCAATTACTTCTTGCGGATGAACCGACAGGGAATCTCGATGAGAAGAATTCCGAAGTATTTATGGATTATCTTGAACAGCTCAGGAATAATGAAGATATTACTGTAATATTTGCTACACATAATATTGAACTTGCAAAGAGGGCTGAACGCATATTGAACTTAAAAGATGGACATTTTAGTGAGATGGGAATAAACTAAATGAAAAATTTGTGTGAAATATGCAAAAAGAGAGAAGCAACACACGAAGTTGTCCAATTTATCAACGGTGAGAAAAAAGTTGTTAGTATATGCGATAAATGTGGTTTAATAGTGGGTATGCAAGATCAATTAACTACTTTAGAAAAATCCAGTAAGATCGAAAAACTCGTTTGTCCGGTCTGTGGATGGCAATTAGCTAATCTTGCAGAAAGTGGTTTTGTAGGATGTCCGACTTGCTACGACACTTTTTCTGAATTCCTTAAAATTCTTATATTTAAACCTGTTAAAAGCCATAAATTTAAACAGATTAAATTCGACAAAAAGCAGTTACCGATGGCAAAGCTTACTACGTTGAGATTGCAATTACGAAGAGCAATTGAAGAAGAACGTTTTGAGGATGCAGCAGAAATCCGGGACAAAATTAAGGAGATTGAAGACATACTTACTTCTAAACAAGGTGATCTATGAACACTGCAACATTCAGCAAATCTCCTCTTTGGATGCAAATCGAACCTTCCAATAACGTTGTTTTGGGAATTTTTGGAGAGGCTTTTGCTAATATCGCAGAGCACAATTTTTCGACAGTTCTGAACCGAGATCAAAGTGATAGTATCTTTAATTCATTATTAGTTGTTTTGACGGATCTTGGGTGGCAGGAATCTGATTTCTCACCTATTTCTGAAATAGAGTCGCTTATTTGTATGATACAATATGAGAGACAGAATATACCAAGGGAAGTCATAAAAAAACCTATGAATGGGTTTCTAGCTATCAGTCCTGATGAATCTAAAACAATAATGATAAACTGGATAGATCATATTAAATTTTCTGTTAGAAATAGAAGTATAGATTTTAATAACATAATCTTCGAACTTGAGAATTTCGATGCAGTATTCGGGAAAGATTTTCAAAGGTCATGGAAGGATAATATTGGATATTTATCTGCGAATCCTTCAAATAGTGGTGCAGGTGCAATTTTTGGTGGTTTCGTTCATACACCGGGATTGGTTATGACTGGTCAGTATGGCAGATTGAAAAGGGATCTAAGAGAAAAAGGATTTTTGGTTACAGGTATATTTGATGGCGGTGCAGAGGAGGTTTCTGGATTTTTGCAGGTTGTTTTAAGAAATCTAGCTGAAAATAATATTGAACAACTTGCAGGAAATGTTGAGGCTACTTTAATTGGAATTACAAATAAAGAAATTGAAGCCAGAGAAATATTATGGGACAAGTCTAGAACCCAAACCGAGGACAAAATATCTCGGTCTGTGGGAATTATCACACATGCAAAGCTTATTGAATCGTGGGAAATTTCCACTATTTTATCGGCAATTCGTCTTGGGGTCTCTCTCGAAATTTTCCCGATGTCTTTCCAAACTGTGGACGATGTATTAATAACATCTCGGGATGCACATTTGGCGTTCCAAATTGAAGAAAAAGCTAACTATGGTAAAGCAATTCCTCAAAAAAGAATAGAGTTATTATCAAAAAAACTATGGTTTTCTTGACTTCATTAAATTTTTTGTTAGATTAAAGAACCTAGTCATCTGGAGGGAAAAATGGCTTTTAAATTCTCACCACTTCAAGTGCGTAATCAAGAATTTGCTAAAAGCATGAGAGGATACCGTCCAGATGAAGTAAAGCAATTTCTAACACAGGTTGCAGATTTCATCAATGAACTACTTCAAGAAGAACGCTCACTTAAAAATGAGGTGGAAACGCTAACAAGGCGAACAATTGAACTTGAGCGAAACGCCAACGCAATTAAGGAAATGATCGATGAAAGAGCTCAGAAGCTTATGAACTCAGCAAGGCAACAAGCTGAAAAACTTTTGATCGAAGCTGAAAGAGAAAGAGAAAAAATCCTTAAGGAAGTGGGACTAAATTCCGAAAAGAAACGTGAAGAGCTTTATGAGCTTACTGGAATCTACGAGGCATATAAACGTCAATTGCTTTACGTGCTGGAGGGTGTTTTCAATTCCGTTAAAAAGTTTGAGGAGTCTGTTGAGAATAGAACTGCTCAATCTGCAGTAGAAAAAATTGGACCAAAAATCGGTATCCTTCAACCAATAAATCCCATTACAGCTATTAGAAATACAGTTCACAGACGCAGAAGAGCTTTCTTTCTAAAACCTCAAGAAGAATAATCAAATTAATTATATTTTTAATACTTTCTGAAAAAAATATGCTGGAGGAGTTATGCTTGAAATTAGAAACCAATTGACCCAAGCTATTGCAGTAATACGTGAATTTTACAAAGGAACACCTCGCATTGGAATTATCTTAGGTACAGGACTTGGCAGAATAGTTGATTCGATTGATGTTCAGGTAGAAATTCCTTATTCCAAAATTCCTCATTTTGTTATTCCTACTGTAGAATTTCATACAGGTAAATTAATTTTTGGTAATCTTAACAATGTTTATGTTATGGCAATGAAAGGTAGGTTTCATACTTACGAGGGTTGGTCGATGCAGGAAATAACTTTCCCAGTAAGGGTTATGAAAGCTCTTGGTGTGGAAGTAGTGATCGTATCTAATGCTGCAGGTGGATTAAATCCTCAATTCAGGAATGGCGATATTATGCTTATAACCGATCACATAAACCTTCTTGGAGATAATCCTCTTATAGGATTTAACGATGATAAGCTTGGATTAAGATTTCCGGATATGTGTGATTGTTATCCTAAGATTTTAAGAGATTTGGCAGAAGAAACAGCATTAGAACAGAATTTAAGAATCGTTCATGGTGTTTATGTTGCGGTTCAAGGACCAAATCTTGAAACTGCTGCTGAATATCGATATTTACGAACGATTGGCGCTGATGCAGTTGGGATGTCGACTGTACCAGAGGTCGTTGTTGCCATTCATTCAGGTATGAAGGTCCTTGGATTCTCAATTATTACCGACATGGGATTACCAGATGCACTTACACCATGCACTCTTGAGGATATTATATCTATCGCAAATGCTGCTGACGATAGGATGGTTAAATTAATTTTTGCATTAGCTCCCAAACTCGAAAAAGAGATTTATTCTTAATATTTTTTTAATTCTTTTTTACTTGAATTTAAGACATTATGTTACTATAATGATAATAACAATTAAAATTAGGAGGTTATTATGAAATTGTGTTTTAAGGCTTTTCTTCTTGTGCTAACATTGTTTTTGATGTTTAATCTAGCTTTTTGCCAGTGGTCTCTTCCTTTGTCAGCCAATTTAGGACTCATTATGCAAAATGTAACAATAGGAACGAATTCCTTTGCAAATGACGGATTGGATACATTCGATGTTATAACACCACCACCTGGTCCGGGTTCAATTGTCTGTTATTTTGTCTGTTCGAGTTGTCCACCAACTATAAAGCTTACAACAGATATAAGAGCAATTGCTGATACAGTAGTCTGGCAATTCGGTTGCATTGGAGTTACTATTCCAAGTATTCAATTTAATTGGAGCACCGACAGTTTGCCAAGGTCTCTGGGAATAATTCAATTTGACACGACAGTTGCATTCACCTCGCCAATAAACATATACTCAATGCGTTCAATCAGTGTAAACACATCGGTTGCGTTAAGGGAACAAGCTTACTTTCGGTTCATAGATACTACATCAACCGTTACTGTGGATACAATACCACCATATACTATCAATTTTTCACCGGAATGCGGGGACACCAATGTACCTGTTAGTCTTGATACAGCATATTTTGATGTTCTCGACGACGGTAGCAGTATCGATACAATTATAGGTTGGTTTGAATGCATAAATATAACGTCTTCTTTGCTGTTAACTCCGATTACTGACGGTTTTCATGTAAAATTTGCTATCCCAATTGTTCTTACACATAATCAATGGTACCAAGTAGAGATTTTATCGGACGATAGTGCAGGCAATAGATTAATCGATACGTGCTATTGGAGAACTGTTATTGCAGATACAGTACCACCTTATACTATCAATTTTTCACCGGAATGCGGGGACACCGATGTACCTGTTAGTCTGGATACAGTGCATTTTGATGTTCTCGACGACAGTAGCAGTATCGATACAATCGAAGTCTCGTTTAATGGCACAGATATAACATATTCTTTGCTGTTAACTCCGATTACTGACGGTTTTCATGTAAAATTTGCAGTCCCAATTACTCTTGCACATAAACAATGGTACAAAACAAGGATTATAGCTGTCGATAGCTCAAGCAATGTATTAATCGATACATGCCATTGGAGAACCGCAGATTCGTCGTTAATTAAAGAACATATTATTCATATCCCCAAAACACTGACTATCGAGATAAATCCCAATCCATTTAACCGATCGTGCAGGATAGTTTCTCACGGTGCTGATTTGATTAAAATAGTTGATATTAACGGCAGAATAGTTTCAGAATTTAAGGGTGAAAGTTTTGTTTGGGAACCTAAGGAAAATGTTTCATCAGGTATTTATTTTGTGAGTGCTTCAGTTAAAGGTAGTATTATTAATGAAAGAATATTTCTTGTGAAATAGATATCGGTCTGAGATTTGATTCAACTTGGCATTCAGTATTATAGAGGAGAATTATATTGCGGATTGTTCGCGTGGGAATGGGGCAATTTGATCCGTTTGTGAGTGATTTCGAAGGTAATTGTGAGAAAATTATTGAGTTAGCTTGTGAAGCAGTTAAACTCAAATGTGATATATTGATGTTGCCTGAGTTGGCTATTTGCGGATATCCTCCGGAAGATTTGCTTTTTAGGCTCGACTTTTTGGAGGAATCCAAACGAGCACTTTTGAAAATCGCAAAATTCACCCAAGAAATGAACATAATCCTTGTTGTTGGCTACCCGGAATTTACCGATAAAACATACAACTCCGCTGCTGTGATTTTCGATGGTAAAATTCAACACAGTCACCGAAAAATTTTCCTATCTGAATATAGTAGCTTTGATGAAAAAAGGTATTTCACTCCCGGAAAAAGTGTAACAACCTATAAAACTCACGATCTTGTATTTGGGATTGGCATTTGCGAAGATATTTGGTATTCATCGAGCTCCATCCCGGGTAAGTTGTGTTCCGAAGGCTGCGAATTGCTTTTAAACATAAACGCTTCACCGTATTACAATGGTAAGGAGAAATTTATTGAAGATTCGCTCTCGACAATAGCCATTGATAATAAAGTCTCAATTGCATATCTGAATTGTGTCGGGGGACAGGATGAACTAGTATTTGATGGGCAATCCTTTGCAGTTGATACTGATGGAAATATTCTTGCCAGAGCATCAGCGTTTGAGGAGCAATTATTTATTGTGGATTTTATTCTTGAAGAGAGTAGACGAAAAAGTCTTAACAAATATCAGGAAAAGGAACCTAACTATCCAACCAAAGAGGAATTGTCTACATCGATTGTAAATATTCCACTATCGATAAACAAAGATAAACCTCATAGCGAGAATATAATAACCCCGATATTAGGAGAACATGAAACGGTATGGAAAGCTTTAACGACAGGATTGAGGGATTACGTTTGGAAAAACGGTTTCAAAGAGGTTATTTTGGGTCTTTCAGGCGGTATCGATTCTGCAGTTGTTGCAGCTATTGCATCAGATGCGATCGGTGCAGAAAATATCGATGCTGTTTTCATGCCCACAAAATTCTCTACTAATGAAAGCTATGAAAACAGTGAAAAGATCGCAAAGAACCTTGGTATAAAATATAAAGTTATTAAAATCGAACAGCTCTTTAAGAAGTATATTGAACATCTAACACCGCATTTTGCTGGGAAACCATTCGATATAACCGAGGAGAACATTCAGGCGAGGATTCGAGGGAACGTCTTAATGGCTTTGTCAAACAAGTTTGGCTATCTCGTTTTGGCAGCAGGTAATAAGAGCGAATCGAGAGTAGGATATGTCACGCTGTATGGCGATATGGTGGGTGGTTTCGCAGTTTTAAAGGATGTATCCAAAACGCTTGTCTGGGAACTTGCTCGATGGAGAAATAAAAAAGACAATCGAGATTTAATTCCGCAAAGCGTAATAGAACGTCCTCCTACTGCTGAGCTTAAAGTCAATCAATTGGACACCGATGCTCTTCCACCGTATCACATTCTTGACAAAATACTTAAATTGTATGTCGACGATGAAATGTCATTAATCGATATAGCAAAAGAAACCAAACTAAATAGTGAAACTATCGATAAGGTCTTTCGAATGGTGAATCATTCAGAATTCAAACATCGTCAGGCTTCACCGGGAATATTAATCACATCTCGATCAATATGTAAAGGATATAAAATGCCTATAACAAGAAAGTAATTTTTTTATACTATGTGTAAATTTCCTATCAGTTCTAATCTTCAATACCACTATATTTCCTAAATATATTTACATATCCTATAAGATGTAATGTTTATTCAAATAGCTATCAATTCTAACTCATTGAAAATCAAAAAGAATAGAAGCGCAATTAATTCGTTACTTGAAATATGCTTTACTGCTCTATATTTTGTTAATTCTTGAGGAATGCAATGAAAATGGAAAAAAAGCTGGGTGCGTTAGATGTATTTAGTATCGGTGCTGGAGCAATGATAAGTTCCGGTATTTTTGTCCTTCCTGCGATTGCCTACCAGAACGCGGGCAGTGGCATTCTCATTGCTTATTTTCTCGCAGGAATATTAATGCTTCCTGCTCTGTTTTCTAAGTTGGAATTGGTAACTGCAATCCCGAAAGCAGGTGGAACATATTTCTATATTGAAAGAATTCTCGGAACGCATTATGGCACCATTGCGGGATTTGCAAATTGGTTTTCAATTAGTCTGAAAGGTGCTTTTGCTCTTATTGGTATAGGTGTATTTGCAACTCTGATAGGACCTGAACTTAGTGTGTGGCATATCAAATCTATCGCTATTGGTGCATGTATCTTCTTTACATTATTAAATCTATTCAGTGTAAAAACCTCAGGACGTGTACAAATTCTACTCGTAGGCTTTCTTATTCTTATTTTGTCAGGCTATATTATTTACGGATACAGGTACATGGATTTCTCGCACTTTCAGGGAATGACTCATTTCGAATGGGATAAAATATTAAGCACGACGGGAATGGTGTTTATTTCTTACGGAGGAATTACCAAAATAGCAAGCATCGCGGAAGAGGTTAAGGACGTGCAAAAGAATTTAGTAAAGGGTATGATATCTGCGTTTGTTGTTGTGCAAATCCTTTACTTGCTTACTATCTTCGTTTTAATCGGTGTCATGTCAAAATGTGGATTACAAAATTCCCTCACTCCTATTTCGGATTCTGCTGCTATTTTTTCTGGCTTGACTGGTTTAATAATTATGAGTATAGCTGCTATGATTGCATATATAACAACTGCCAATGCAGGAATTTTATCCGCATCTAGACTGCCGATGGCAATGAGTCGCGATAGCATTCTACCACCGTTATTTAGCAAAATATCAATAAAAAGAAAAACCCCATATTGGTCAATATTATTCACTAGTCTTTTTATGAT
Source organism: uncultured bacterium (assembly GCA_964562425.1). GTDB lineage: Bacteria > UBP14 > UBA6098 > B30-G16 > B30-G16 > JAUWMV01. Next base: position 525 of record CAZLTJ010000017.1, on the reverse strand, counting down.
CCTTGTTATTACAGTTTTAGATATTAAGAATTTGGCAAAGGTTGCATCTTTATTTATGTTATTTTTATTTGCTATGGTTAATTTTGCATTAATCGTGATTAGAGCATCGAAGATTGCGAATTATAAACCATCTTTCAAAGCTCCTCTATTCCCAGTTTTACAAATTATAGGAATTTTAGCATATATCTTGTTAATAATTGAAATGGGTGCATTTATAATATTATTCGCATCTTTATTCGTTTTAGCTGCTCTTGCTTGGTATTTTTTATATGTCAAGAAACGTGTAACAAGAAAATCTGCATTAGTTCATACAGTGCAAAAGCTGCACAATAAAGATTTAACAGGTGATACACTCGAATTGGAAGAAGAGCTGCTGGATATATTAATTGAGAGAAACGAGATTATTGAGGATCGTTTTGATAAACTCATTCGAAAAGCAGTAATTCTTGATTTAGAGCACTCGATAACAAGAGAGGAACTTTTCTCTCTGTTGTCGATTGAAGTAGAGAAGAAGCTGTATATACC
>CAZLTJ010000016.1:17826-32217 GCA_964562425.1 uncultured bacterium | reverse complement strand
ACTGTTGACAGGGACACCAGCCCCCTCATTGTCAACAGACTGCTTTAGCTGTCTGTCTATCGACGGTTGTCCGTCTACCGGTTTTCCGTCTACCGACTCTCCGTCTACCGGCTGTCCGTCTATCGGTTGTCCGTCTATCGGCTCCCTGTCTATCGGTTGTCCGTCTACCGACTCTCCGTATACCGGCTGTATGCTGTCTATGGGAGTATCTACTGAGGGTTGTTCTGCCGAGGACGATTGGTCCGCAGAGGGCTGTTCTACTGAGGACAATTGGTCCGCAGAGGGCTGAAGCCCTTTGTTGACATAGACACTAGATATATCATTGTCAACAGACTGCTTTAGCTGTCTGTCTAGCAGCTGTCTGTCCATAGATTGCCTGTCTATTGGAGCAAGACCGTGCTTCTTGTGATTTTCATTGATATAGATTATCCCATTTTGCAAATGTTCATCCGTATCAATATATGTATGGCTATATCCTTTTGCCCATATCTTGGATTGCCTGCCTTTACTGTCAACAGACAGCTTTAGCTGTCTGTTAAGTGAATATGAAGAATACCCCTTCAGGTTTCTCACAATTTCATCGAGCTCATTTTCCTCGCAAACAATAATACAGTGAATATGGTCATCCAATACATTTAGGGCTAAAATTTTGTAGCCTTTATCTATTATTTTTCCCGCAAGATAGTTATATACATCGTTCCTTTGATTTTCTTTAAAAATGAAAGGCTCACCTCGCCTAACGCCAAATTGAACCATTCTCTCACTTACACGACTATTATGCGTAACCCATGTAACATGATATGCTTTAAGCAAAGGTCGGCTGTCTTTTTCCGAAGTGAATACTCGCGGAAATTCCTTTTCCCAATCGAAAGGTCTTATTCGCTCGAGCTCATCGGTTCTTTCCTTTGTGCCAACAGCAGGAAGGATATCCATATCCAGAATATCCGTGCCAATAAGCGAATTGCCGCATTTAATGTTATCCGCAAGACCGGGCAGCAGTTCTCGACCGCGAATCGTGTCGAAGCTTTCATCTTCCATTAGTTTGAGATATAGCGAGAACTTTGTTCCCTCGACGGCACGCTCGTCTATGTCTACGCCGAAGATATTATTGAAAAGGATTTGCTTCTTAACACGAAAAGCCAGTTTCCATTGTCCTGTCTCGATGTCCTGATATGCGTGTTGGATGTTTTTCTTGGGGTGCTTTCTATACCAATTCAGGTAGTAGTCCGTAAGTCTCTCAAAAGCGCCGATGAGAAAAGAACCGCTGCCACATGCAGGATCGAGTATCCTGATTGTTCTGATCTCATCCGGGGTTTTGCCTTTTATGAGCTTGCCAACAGTTTGTTCGACAATGTAATCGACAATATATTTTGGCGTGTAATATACACCACCAGCCTTGCGGACTTCCGGTTTTTGCTCGACATGAGCTTCCTTCTTCTCATCGACAACAATTACTTCTCCCAGAAAGCGCTCATATACTGTGCCGAGCATTTCTATCGGCATTATTGAATAATCATAGGGCATTTTTTTATCGTATAGATCCTTCAAGGCGGTATAAAGAGGGCTATTGGGAACGAGAATCTCATCTACTATATCTTCCTTGAAAAGATCGCCGTTATATAGTTTATTCATTCTTCTGAATAGCGTACATAATCCGGTATAGTGTTCGCCATGTTCACCTGCTTTTTGAGATTCATAAATATCATGCCAGATATTTCTCAGAGGCTTTTCTATAATAATCTCTCTTTCCTCCATTATTCGAAGGAATAACAAACGATTCAGAAGACGACCGACCGATTCGTTTAATTCATGTGGTGATAGATCTTTATTATTTCGATAGATCGATATTGCTATTTCACTCCGCCACTCTTTGAGATGTTCGAGGAATATTTTATCTATTGGAACGACTTTCTTTTTCTTGCGATCTCGATGGACAAGCTTTTCAAGACTGCCATCAAGCACAGCTTCTCGCCCGAATGTATTAAGTAACTTTTCTGCATACTCGGGATACTGTTGATATCCAATGTCGAATTCCTTTATTCGGTTGGCTTCGGCAAGTTCGGTCGGAGCAAAACCTGTATCGAACGGTCTGAATTCCTCGAAATCTTGCAGAATTCCAACATCGATTCCTCTATTGAATCCATATCTTTTCAGTTGGTTTATCGCAGTCAGATTATGTAAATCCACTTTTGGTCTTTTTGCTTCAACAACGAGGACTTCTCGTCTATTAATATAGAAACAATAGTCGGCATATTTTGTTCCTTTTGCATCGAGTCCTTTTCCTTTTCTGGGGTCTTCCACTCTTATCTGCAAAGGGTCGCGCAAATTCCAGCCAAGTGCTTCCCAAAAAGGATTAATAAGAGAAATCCTTGTTTGTGCTTCGCTTTGTGCATAAGTTTCAGTCTCTTTTTCATATTTAGCACACAAAGAAGCGAGCTTGTCTGTTACTTCTGATATTTCGGTCGTCTTTTCCATGCTTTTCATACCTAATTATAATGTTAACGAATCAATTAACGTACAAAAAACATTCTTAAAATATTTCCAAGACAATATTTAGGTAGGTTATTTTTCGAAAATAAAGTTAAACATATTTTCAAACAACTCGAATTTCTTATTACTTTTCATTCTAACCCAATATAATTTCTTCTACTTTTTTCTTGGCTTCTTCGAGGAGCCTTTTTGCCCTTGCTGCGTGTAACAGAAAGAAACACATGGAGCGACCCACTGGAGTGCATATGTCCAATCCATTTATTTACGTGTAATCCCGGTATTTTTACAATCCATTATGTCAGTCTATTAATTCTGAAGAAGAATAAATAACCATACCTAATATAACCTCTTTTTCTGCATCATCTACTGATAAAGAACAAGTAGTTTGAAACCCAAAAACATTATGGTCATAATCCGAATACTCTATATAGATATGGTAGAAAAACTGTTGTTCATTTAATAGAAACGTGCGCATATCAAATGACTCTCGTTTCTTAATTGTTTGACGTGGGAACAAAAACGCACCTTTACCGCTTTTTTTGCGTTTCGCTTCTTTTACAAGTGTATCTGGGAATTGTCGAACACGCGTAAGGAAACTATAATCTAGTACTGAGATACCTGGGCTCAAACCGACGTTTTCAAATTCTTTAATCATTATAACACTGTAACCGTCGTAATTACACTTTATTCCTGGTTTCAACCCTATCCAAGGTCTTAAATAAGCTTTATTAAAATCACCTTGTTGTTTTACGTTAAGGAAGCTTACGCAAACCAAAAAAAGCGTCGTCAAAGCTAGAAGAGCAGTAAAGATGACAATAAATCTTGAGTTTCGTGTGCTTTTTCTATTTTCTTTTGCTGCTTCTCTCAAAGCCTTTGCCGCAGAAGATACTTCTATATTAACGTTTTGGAGTTGAGTTGTTAAATCATCTACGCTTTCGAATATTTTTTCGAAATTAGATTTATACTTCTCTTTCCGTCTTGGTATTTTTTCCCCTTTTTCTTCCATATTCCTCCTTTAATTCACTAATATCTTCTCCTCTATCCTTTTTCTTGACTTCTTTGTAACTGATTCTATCTGTCATTCCCAACACTACTTTCTTGTCATACTTAACACCACTTTCTTGTCATTCCCAACACCACTTTTCTGTCGTTCCCAACACAACTTATTTATCAAACCCAACACTACTTTTTATTCATACCCAACACTACTTATTTGTCATTCCCAACACCACTTATTTGTCGTTCCCAACACCACTTATTTGTCATACCTAACACCACTTATTTGTCATACCTAACACCACTTTTCTGTCGTTCCCAACACTACTTTTTATTCATACCCAACACTACTTATTTGTCGTTCCCAACACCACTTATTTGTCATACCTAACACCACTTTTCTGTCGTTCCCAACACTACTTTTTATTCATACCCAACACTACTTATTTGTCATTCCCAACTTGATTGGGAATCCAGTATTACACCAAATCATAATACAAATCTTTCCACTCAGGATTCATTTTTTCTATCAGTTCGAGTTTCCATTTCCTGTTCCATTTTTTTAAGCGCTTTTCTCTCTGTATAGCGTATTCAATACTACCAAAACACTCAAAGTAAACTAATCGATGAACACCGTATTTTTTTGTAAATCCATCTATAAGATCGTTCTTATGCTCATATATACGTCTTATAAGGTTGTTTGTAACACCAATATAGAGTGTTCCGTTTCGTTTGCTGGCTAATATGTATACGTAATATGTTTTCATTTTCACTCTGGATTCCCGCATTCGTGGGAATGACGCTCACTATTATTCTCTGGATTACCGCATTCGTGGGAATGACGCACTCTTTCTGTAATACCCAACACTACTTTGTGCTTCTTTTTACCCCCAAGTCGCTCGCTTCATTCGCTTGTTTGTCCCCTTTATTAATGGGACAGAATGCAAAGCATTCAGGGGGTCATCCTGTGTAATTGCTAATTTAAATTGCCAAAAGCTAAAAATCCCCTACTTCTACAATGGGAGTAAATCCTTAAAATACAATATTTTATAGATAGTTTTTCAAATCATCTATTCTATCAGTTTTCTCCCATGTAAAATTTGGTAGCTCTCTGCCGAAATGACCATAGGCAGCTGTTTTTAGGTATATCGGTCTTCTAAGATCGAGATATTCGATCATTCCATGTGGGGTTAAAGGGAAATTATCGAAGATCATTCTCTCAAGCTCCTCTTCGGGAAGCTTGCCTGTTCCATATGTGTCGACAAATATCGAGATAGGTTCTGCGATTCCTATCGCGTATGAAAGCTGAACCTCGCATTTATCTGCTATTTCTGCCGCAACAATGTTTTTAGCTATATATCTTGCCATATACGATGCGGATCTATCCACCTTTGAGGGGTCCTTACCAGAGAAGCATCCACCGCCTGTGTGAGCGTAACCACCATATGTATCGACAACGATTTTGCGACCGGTTAATCCAGTATCGGCTACTGGACCTCCTAATACGAAACGTCCAGTTGGATTAACGTATATCTTAGATTCATCGGGCATCATTTCCGGGACAACGAGCGGCTTAATGACTTTGTTTATAATTTCTTCTCTAACTCTTTTTTCCGGTATATCCGGGTGATGTTGTGCCGCTATTACTATTGCATCTATGTGTTTAGGGACACCTCGTTCATATTTAACTGTAACCTGAGTTTTGCCATCCGGTCTTAACCATTCCAAAACGTTGTCTTTTCTTACTTCAGACATTTTATATGCTAGCTTATGAGCCATCGCAATAGGCAATGGCATAAGTTCTGGTGTCTCGGTGCAGGCATACCCGAACATAATCCCTTGATCTCCGGCTCCTTCTCTATCCACGCCTAATGCTATATCACTCGATTGTTTATCTATAGCTGTTAAAACTGATATATTCTCCCAGTGAAATCCCAGGCGGGGATCGTTATATCCAATATCACGAATGACTTTCCGGGCAATCTCTGGAATTTCCACGTATGTAATTGTAGTAATTTCACCACCAACTAAAACTAATCCTGTGGTAGCAAAAACCTCGCATGCAACACGACCATTTGGGTCATCTTTTAAAATTGCATCGAGTATTGCATCGGATATTTGGTCACAAACCTTGTCCGGATGTCCTTCAGTTACACTTTCTGACGTGAACATATATTTACCTTGTTGTTGAGTCACATCTTCCTCCTTTTTGAGGTGTTTGAGCCCTCATTTCCATTCCAATTCCACTTTGGATGAGTTTCCTATGTTTAGTTTATATGTTATGCCAATAAAAGTAGAATCATTTCCTAGAATAGAGCTTTCCAAGATACATTTCGAAAGCGTCGCGCCATCTCCCACAATACTGTCCATCAAAATAGAGTTCTTAATATGTGAGTTCTTGCCTATCGATACATACGGTCCGACAATAGAGCTCTCAACCGATGCGCTTTCTTCTATATACACTGGTGGAAAAATAATATTGCCTTCTCGCTTTGTTGTGTATTGGTTTTTTGAGAGAAGATGTCTCTGTGTTTGTAGAAGTGTCTCCGGTTTTCCGCAGTCGTACCAACCATCGATAGCAAATCCTTCGAATTTCTCTCCGGCTTTGAGCATTTTTTGCAGCGCATCGGTTAATTGAATTTCTCCATGCGTTTTTAATCCACTATCTATATTACTTTTCAGCGCTTGTTCAAGCGTTTCCTTTCGATTAAAACAATAGAAACCAGCGATAATTTGGTTGCTTTTTGGATATTGCGGTTTTTCCTCCACTCTTATAATATTTCGTCCCGACATTTCAACCACACCAAACCTTCGAGGGTCTTCAACCTCGGTTATCCCGATGAAATTCTTATTTTTTTCGTTAATAATACTGCTCAGATCTGCTTCAAGTATTGTATCACCGAGAACAACTAAAAAAGGTTCAGATGAAATGTGTTTTAATGCGAGATAAATTGCATATCCCAATCCGGATAATTTCTCTTGATAGACAATATTAACAGGTAAATCGTAATGTTCTTCAACAAAATTCTCAATCTGATCCCCCATATAACCCACAACTAATACAAGTTCACTAACTCCCTGTTCAATAAGCCAATCTATAATGTGAGCGAGAATAGGTTTGCCTGCCAACGAGAGAAGCGGTTTAGGTGTTGTGTGTGTGAACGGTCTAAGTCGTTCTCCCACACCGGCAACAGGTATTATGGCTTTCATGGAATCCCCTCAAATTTCTTCTAAAATCGAATAATCATCGATATATATTAAAATTGCTATTCTTCAATCTTTTCAAGAATCCATTTTGTTATATCGTCCGTTTCTACACCCTCAGCTTCAGCATTGAAGGATGTAATAATCCTATGGCGAAATACTGGTAGTGCTACTTCTCGGACATCCTCGATTGATGGCGTGAGATTTCCGTGAAGAACCGCTCTGGTTTTTGCGCCTAACACGAGATATTGGCTTGCTCGAGGTCCAGCACCCCAACGCAAATATCGCTTAACGAAATCAAACTTACTCTTTCCGGGACGTGTGCTATTAGTGAGTCTTACACAATACTCTACAATTCTATCGGAGACAGGTATTCGTCGCACCAGTTTTTGAAGTTTAATAATATCGTCGGCGGATAATGTCGGGTCAACCTTTGGTTCAAAAGCTCCGGTGGTCTTCTTAACTATTTCAACCTCTTCGTCAAACTTTGGATAGTCGATATTAACGTTGAACATAAAGCGGTCGAGCTGAGCTTCAGGAAGAGGATATGTGCCTTCCTGTTCTATAGGATTCTGAGTTGCCAATACAAAAAACGGTTCGGGTACTTTGAATGTCTTATTACCAGTTGAGACCTCATGTTCTTGCATAGCCTGGAGAAGAGCAGCCTGCGTTTTTGGTGGCGTTCGGTTTATTTCGTCAGCTAATATTATATTGCCAAATATAGGTCCTTTAACGAATCTAAAGAATCTCTCGCCAGTGCTTCTATCCTGTTCCAGCACCTCAGTTCCAGTAATATCCGACGGCATGAGATCGGGCGTGAATTGAATCCTCGAAAATTTAAGCTCTAAAGCCTCGGATATTGTGCTGACCAAAAGTGTTTTCGCAAGTCCGGGAACTCCTATCAGGAGAACATGACCTCCAGCGAGAAGAACGATTAGAAGCTCCTCGATAACTTTATCCTGCCCAATTATTCGTCTGGCAATCTGTTCTTTTATAGAATCCACAGCAAGTGAAAGATTTTCTGCAGCTTTTGTTTCATCTGCGAGATTTATATTAGTCATAACACCTCCAATTTATCATTTTGCAGAGAGGAATAATTTATAAAATATTTTTAAATAAATCCTAATACCATATATCTGTTTTATTAATCATAACTGTTTGGTCTATTAAGATAGGCTGTTAAATTATAAAAGATGTTAGTTGTGTCAAAGAGAAAGTTTAAGTTAGCTAAGGAATATATTAATTAATCCACTCTTATTTAAATTTCAACAATAGTCTGTCTTGACAAATCATTATCATATCGATATAGTGAGTTGAAAAAAACGGGAGGAGTGATGACAAACAAATCGCAAAAAGAAAATCCGACAGCGTTAATTACGGGGATAACTGGGCAGGATGGTTCATATCTCGCAGATTTTCTCCTTGAAAAAGGATATAAAGTCTATGGAATGGTTCGTCGTAATTCAACTGAGAATTTCGAGCGAATAGAACATATTAGGGACAAAATAACTTTGCTTCAAGCCGATTTGCTCGACCAAATGTCCATGAACTCATTGATAAAGCATTACAAACCGGATGAGGTTTACAATTTGGCTGCACAATCTTTTGTTCCTACATCGTGGGATCAACCGGTCTATACGGGTGAAGCCACTGGATTAGGAGTAACTCGCTTACTTGAATCTATTCGATATAATCTTCTCGAAACGAGATTCTATCAGGCTTCCTCATCGGAGATGTTTGGTCGTGTGCGTGAGATACCGCAAAATGAAAATACACCATTTTATCCTCGCAGTCCTTACGGTGTGGCTAAGGTTTATGGGCACTTTATCACTGTGAATTATCGAGAAAGCTATGGACTTTTTGCTGTATCGGGGATTTTATTTAATCATGAATCACCTCGACGTGGCAAAGAGTTTGTTACGCGAAAGATAACCGACGCTGTTGCTCGAATAAAATACGGGCTTCAAGACGTTTTACGGCTTGGTACTCTGGATGCGAAACGCGACTGGGGTTTTGCTGGTGACTATGTGGAGATGATGTGGAGAATGCTTAATCTTCAGGATGAACCAGAAGATTTCGTTGTTGGCACTGGGATAGCACATTCCGTTCGAGAGTTCGCTACGATTGCGTTCAATTATGCTGGTTATGATATAGTTTGGGAAGGTGAAGGATATGAGGAAAAAGGCTTGGACAGGAAAACAGGTGATGTGTTGGTAGTTGTGGATCGAAAATATTTCAGACCGGCTGAAGTTCATCAACTCCTCGCAGATCCTAAAAAATCCCTGAAAAAGCTTAATTGGTCTCCTAAAGTGAAGTTCGAGCAGTTGATTTGTATGATGGTAGATTCTGATATGAACTGCATCGAGAGACTTCTGAAGAAGTAATAGCGATAAATGTTTCCCGTAGATTTTCAAGATTTGGGAGGTTACCGATAGATATGAAAATATTTATCACAGGCATTGAGGGTTTCGTTGGCGGTCATCTTTTAGATGAATTGTTGAAAAACGGTCATGAAGTTACTGGGTATCATTTTCTCGAGGATGTTCCCAAGAAAGTTCGAAGAACTGGTATAGAACTCATTCGAGGTGATGTTTCGAATAGGGAATCCTTTTACGAAGCCTTGAATCACTCAAAACCTGATGCTGTAATTCATCTTGCTGCGATATCTTTTGTGCCATTTGCGCACAGTAATCCAAGTTTAACATGGAAGGTCAACCTATGGGGTACATTAAATCTTTTGGAGTGGATTCGGAATTATTCGCCAGATACATTCGCTCTAATAATATCGACTGGAGAGATATACGGTTCTCCGTTATCCGATGACGAACTTCCGCTAACAGAAAACTCACCCTTTCGTCCGAATAATATGTATGCAACCACAAAAGCTGCAGTAGATCTGACTGCTCAGCAATACCAAAAAGTATGGAAATTAAATGTTACAATAGCACGTTCTTTCAACCATATAGGTCCGGGACAAGGAGAGGTTTTCGTTACCTCCGCATTCGCAAAACAGATCGCACAGATAATGTTGAATAAACATGCACCGATAGTTAGTGTAGGCAATCTCTCGGCTTATAGGGATTTCTCGGACGTTCGCGATGTAGTCCGAGCATACAGGTTAATTGTTGAAGCCAAGAAACCTTCTATTCTTAATATATGTAGTGGTAAGCCAGTTCGAATAGGCTCAATTCTTGATACACTCATAGAATATGCAAATACTAACATAAAAATTGAAATCGATACTTCAAGATTACGTCCAATAGACACGCCTATGGTTTACGGCAGTCACGAAAAGATAACCAATACACTTGACTGGGAACCGGGAATTCCACTATCTAAATCGCTGAGGGATATATTGGATTACTGGCTTAAGGCTTTATCGTAGTATTGACAACTACAATTATTTTGGTTAAATACTTGTTGTTCTATGTGTAAGTGATTTCCATAATATGCAATGTGTCTTTTCTTTTAACCAAAAAACTTGACATCTGCAGGTATGCAAGATTTAATTTGAAATAATAGTCGAATAGGAGCTCTGATAATGAAAATAGCAATAGGTAATGATCATGCAGGTTTCCAGCTTAAGGAATTTATCCGCGATAAACTTCGACAACAAGGCATTCAAGTTGAGGATTTCGGTTGTCATTATCCTACACCGCATGATTATCCAGTGTATGCATTTAAAGTAGCAAAACGGATTGCGGATGAAGAGTTTGATTATGGGATATTAATTTGCGGTACAGGTCTTGGTATGACTATGTCTGCCAATAAGATAAAAGGAGTTCGAGCGGCACTTTGTTCGAATACACGATATGCCGAATTGTCTCGGCGGCACAACAATGCCAACGTGCTCTGCCTTGGTGGACGAATGACTAAACCGGATATTGCGCTGGAAATTGTGAAAAAATTTATTTCAACTCCGTTCGACGGTGATACGCCAGCCGGTCAGCGTCACAAAAGACGAATGAGAATGATCGATTCATTTGAAAATTAATTGGTTAGATTATAAAAACTTATGGAGGTAAAAATGTTCTTAGAGTATCTGAAAAAAACCGATCCAGAAATTTTTGAAGCTACATGGAAAGAGCTAAAACGTCAAACCGACGGGCTGGAACTCATAGCTTCGGAAAACTATACATCATATGCTATTATGGCTGCTACAGGTCTCATAATGACTAACAAATATGCTGAGGGTTATCCTGGAAGACGTTACTATGGTGGTTGTGAGTTTGTAGACATAGGAGAATCTCTTGCAAGGAATCGAGCAAAGGAATTATTCGACGCAGAACATGCTAACGTCCAGCCACACAGCGGTTCCCAGGCGAATATGGCAGTATATTTTACTTGTCTTAAGCCCGGAGATACTATTATGGGACTCAAGCTCTCTCACGGCGGACATCTGACACATGGTCATCCGGTTAATTTCTCGGGTTTTTTGTATAATGCCGTGCATTATGGTGTTGACAAAGAAACCGAAATGCTTAATTATGATGAAATTAGAAAACTTGCAATTGAAAATAAGCCGAAACTTATCATGACTGGTGCATCGGCATATCCTCGTTTCTGGGATTTCGATAAATTCCGTGAAATAGCAGATGAAGTTGGCGCTGTTTTAGTAGCAGATATGGCTCATTTTGCTGGGCTGGTTGCAGCTGGTATCCATCCTACTCCTGTTCCGAAATGCGATTTCGTTACATCGACAACACATAAAACTCTTCGCGGACCTCGATCGGGATTTGTTTTGTGCAAGGAGGAACACAGGAAAGCATTAGACAAAATTGTCATACCAGGCATGCAAGGCGGACCGCTTATGCATGTTATTTCAGCAAAAGCTATTGCATTCAAGGAGGCTATGACTGACGAATTCAAAGAATACCAAAAGCAAACAGTTGCCAATGCCACTGCAATGGCAGATGAGTTTGGAAAGACTGGGATTAGAATTGTATCTGGTGGAACCGATAATCATCTCATGCTTCTTGACCTCAGGGCGTTGGATATAACAGGCAAGGCTGCGGAAGAGGCATTAGGCAAAGCTGAAATAACAGTTAATCGCAATACAATTCCTTTCGATCCGCAGAAACCTTTTATTACCAGTGGTTTGAGGATTGGAACGCCTGCTATTACAACACGTGGTATGAAAGAGGAGCAGATGCGGGAGATTGCGCAGTTAATCCATAGAATTTTGGTTAACATCGAAGACGAGGCTATTATAGGAAATGTTAAGAATAGAGTTCTCGAGCTTTGTGATGCATTTCCGCTTTATCCTGAGTTAGTAGCGGATATGGGAAAAATGATTTAGTAATTTATCTCATATATCCCTGCAACCCCTTTCTCACCAATAGAAAAGGAAAGCTTGTGATGACTTTTCTTTACCCTCTCATAGGGGAGAGGTTTACTCTGACGTTAGTCGGAGTCGGGTGAGGGGATGAAAAAAATAGGTTGCAGGAAACTAACAAATATCCTGCAACCTCATTGTGAATTACTTCAATATCTTCTCGAAGAACGGTTTAAACATCTCCATTGGTATTGGGAAAACAGTTGTCGAGTTGTTTTCCGCAGCTATTACATTAAGCGTTTGTAAGTATCGAAGCTGTAAAGCAGCAGGATGTTTGGACATAATTTCCGCAGCTTGAGCAAGTTTCTCTGCTGCCTGAAATTCTCCCATGGCAGAGATGACTTTGGCTCTTCTTTCTCGTTCTGCTTCTGCCTGAGCTGCCATTGCACGACGCATCTCATCCGGAAGATCCACGTGCTTAACCTCAACCATAGAAACCTTTATGCCCCATGGGTCGGTTTCGCGATCGATTATGTCCTGCAATTTCTGATTTATAACCTCTCGATTCGAGAGTAGATCGTCAAGTTCAGCCTCACCGAGAACTGATCTGAGAGTGGTCTGTGCAAGCTGACTGGTCGCATATAAATAGTTCTCTATTTCTACAATAGCTTTGATAGGATCAATAACTCTGAAATACACGACAGCATTGACTTCAACAGACACATTATCCTTTGTTATAACATCCTGAGGAGGAACATCCAAAACGACTGTTCTTAGGGTAACTCTAACCATTTTGTCAATAATGGGAATAATGACAATGAATCCCGGTCCTCTCGAACCGGCGATTCTCCCTAACCTGAAAATAACTCCTCGCTCATACTCCTTAAGCACTCTAATAGCGCTTAGGATTAATATTAAAATTATTGCACCAATAATCCATGCAAAGCCTTGCATTGCGACCCCCCTTAAAATAGTTTTATTTCTGAGCTATTCAGCTAATGCTCTATTAAGTTGTATCTCTAATTGTTTAATAATGTTTTGGTTAAATCCCACAAGGAATTCCCTAACTATACCATTCCGATCGACGATAAGCGTCTGCGGTGTAATACCACCATACAGCCTATCAAGTCTTATGCTTTCGTCAGAAGATGGTATTAATATATTATATGTCAAGTTCTTCTCCTTAACGAATTCTTTAACATCTTCCTCCATGCCTATATCGACAGAAATTCCCCATACCTTAAGCTCTTCGGGTACTCTTTGTGCAAAAGAATTCATCCATTCAAGTTCCTCATCACAATGCTCACAATCGAGACCGAATAAATGAATTAATAGAACTTTGCCTTTTTCAGAGCGTAAGTTAATCTCTTTCTTGGTATGAATATCAAAGAGTTTGAGCTTCGGTAGTGGAAGACCTAAAATCTTTTTTCTCTGTCTTTGCCATTTGGTCTGAATCCCATACATAAACGCTTGATACATTGCTCCTTTGTAATCAGAATAAATTCTTTCTAAAGTTGAGTATAGCGAATCATATAAATCATCAACTGGAGAAACAACATATTTTACAATAGGATACTCAGATCGACCGTCAATAAGCAGGAAATCAGTCCTCGCGTTTCCGTCTTGTAACATTCGAATCTGGTAAGCAAAAATCCAACGTATACCCTCAAGAAGTGCCCATTTGCGCATAAGTTCTTCGGGTGGTCGAGTGCGTTGTAAAGGATCGTTAAAAAGTTTGTCGGTTAGAATTTCAACTGCCACAGGTTTAAAATTGAATTCCTTAGCTAAAGATGGTAGGAGTTCGTTTATTATTTTGGTGTTAATTGAGGATATTTCTGGATTGTTCGATTGCCATGGGAGTAATACAATTGTTGAGTCAGCTTTCGTTAGCTTTGACTTTTTAATAAAAGAATTAATCTTAACACGGATTATTTTATTCTTTTTATCGTTGGAGGATATTACAATACTTTTCTCATTCGTATCAGCTGTATCGGGCACATAATAGCCGAAGAAAATGATTGCACTATCCCCAGGATATATTGTGTCTGGAAGATCAGTGAAAAACAAAATACAGTCACACATAGATCTTGTAGTTGCAATTAAATCCTTATCACCAGTGTTCTTGACCCATGTTGTAAGTTCGATAATTTCACCTGCTCGAACGGTCCCCAAATCAAAAGATCTAGGGTGAACTGATATGGTGGGTGACTTAGCACAGGATGTTGCAGAAAACACAACCAGAAATAGCAATATGACAGTTGCGGTTCTCACCAATTCAGCCCATAACTGCGAATTCTTGTTATCTTTATAGTTCTGTTGGTTTATAGAAGTTCTTTTCATCAAATTCTCCTCAATGAGTTAGCGTTAATACTGTGTCTTTAAGTGAAAATAACCATACACCGCGAGAAGGCGGTATTATTGTCGTG
>CAZLTJ010000016.1:0-17816 GCA_964562425.1 uncultured bacterium | reverse complement strand
GTGCGAGATACTTGTAAAGATGTACTGCTAACTTGCGCAGCTGACGTGTATCGAAGTCAATTCATAATTGGGGAATCGTGTTAACTTTATAGTTGTGTTGGACGTTTTAAGTTCCCTCCCTCAAAACGAGATCATTGAGTTGACGTTAATAAAGTGTCTTTAAGTGAAAATAACCATACACCGCGAGAAGGCGGTATTATTGTCGTGACATTAAAGAGTTCCTTTTCATAGTTATAAATAAATGGAAAAATATCATATGTAAAGGGAAAGTCCCATCGAAATGTTTTTCTTGATAATCCACCAATAAGATTCCATCCTCTCTGCAAGTTTATACTAAGAGAATCTATCCTTGAACCGATTACTTCAAAAATTGTGTCGGATGTTGAATATACCCAATACCCATGTCCGGGATAAAGCGAATCGATATCCACATATGTGGTTCCATTGTACCAGTATATCGGAAATAATGTTGGAATTTGTCTTGTGGATGTCACTTTGTCAACTGGTAAAGCAAAAAGATTCCATCCACGAGTTAAGATAACGAAAGAAGTATCGCGGATTGGATATGCCGCAGCACTTCGAGCGTCGATCAAGCCCCAACCATGTCGGTTGCTCGGTTTGATTGCGTGTCGTCCTGTCATTGTCAACGCTTCACGTATCTCCATAGGTAGCAACGACGGTCGTAGACTTTGAAGTAACACACCGACTCCAGCTGCAAGTGGAGACGACATAGAAGTACCACTTGACCGAAAATATTCGCTGTTTGAAAGTCCATTAACGCCGTATATGTAACTTCCCGGTGCAAGAATATCAGGCTTAATTCTATCGTCTGCAGTGGGACCTCTCGAAGAGAAATTTGTTACAGCACCTGTATAATCGCATGCTCCCACTGTGATAATGCTATCAGCATCTCCCGGTGCTAAAATTGTTCTATATCTTGGTCCGCCGTTTCCTGCGCAATTGAATACTGTAATGCCTATATTGGCTGCAAGATCAGCGACGATGCTTATTAATGCTCGATCGCCGTTATATGAGGATGGAACATACCAAAGACTATACGCAAGTGAGGATGTCACAATATCTACTCCAAAGGAATCTGCCCATTCTATTGCAGCAATCCAGTTGTCCTCTTCGATAGGTGTTTCGCCAGAAATATCTTCAGTTCGAGCGAGAAGGAAACTTGCATCAGGTGCGACACCACAAAAACGGTTTTCTTCGTATCCTCCTACAAGTGACCAACAAAATGAACCATGCATTGCTATAGATGGACTGGTTAAATCACCAGTTCTATAATACACAAATGAATCGTCATCGACAAAATCCCATTGTGCAATAAGGTCTGCGTTTCTCAAAGCCATATGAAAGGGATTAAATCCGGTATCGTTTATCAAGATGAGGACATCCTTTCCTGCAATCCCTGCTTTATGAAGATATTCAACATTAAGCATTCTCAATTGATCACCTGCTTCCTTATAATCGGAGGTGTCCGGTTCCGATCTTGAACTCACAGCCACAGGAATTACGCTTTTAACAAATTGAAACTCCTTAACAGTTTGGAGTGTGAGCTTATCAGCCCTTACTGAAACTGCGTTAAGCCACTTGCTTTTGTGGACAATCTCTACGCCAAGTTCCTCGAGTTCACGAAGATAAGACTGGCAAATAGAGATGTCCTGGAATCCAACGATATGTTCTACAGGAAGAATTTTTAGCCTTCTCTGAAAAGCTTTCGGAGATAGAGAATTCTTTGCGATTTCTAATGCAGCAATAGAATCCTTATGGGACTTCAAGCCTTTATCGTTAAAGAAAACCCAGTGCTTCTCGATACCCCACGAGATGTTGAAAATTAGAATTATTAATAAAAAATATTTCATTTTTACCTCACATTAATGGTGAATTCTTTCTCTGAGACATTTCCTGCGCGATCGATAGCTAATACTCTCACATTATGTTCTCCGCTTGATAAGGGTTCTCGCGGTGTTGCAATTAGAACAACATTGTCAGCGTCATATTCTGCCAATTCCCACAAACCGTCGATATAAATTTCCGGTAGATTGCCCTTACCGAATCCGGAAAAATTGTCAGAAACATAAAAGCTAATCTCAGCACGAGACTTCAAGGTAATAACCGGCGGTTCATTGTCAACAAATAGTATAAAAGTTCCTGGTGCTGAAATTGCACATGTAATAGTTCTTCCGCTTATTCGAGAGGATTGTCGGAAAATATTTCCGAGCCATAGCCTTGCTACACAGATTTTCTTCAGTTCATCCTCATCTATCGTATTTCCAGCAAGTGGCTCAAAAGTC
This sequence comes from uncultured bacterium, assembly GCA_964562425.1. Taxonomy (GTDB): domain Bacteria; phylum UBP14; class UBA6098; order B30-G16; family B30-G16; genus JAUWMV01. Next base: position 15,513 of record CAZLTJ010000016.1, on the reverse strand, counting down.
AATGTACCTCTCTTATAATAATAAGTTGTATGTGGATCGAAATGAAAAAAATCGCTGACAAAAGCTTCAGAAATACTCGGTTCTAAAAATACAATCATTGGAGATGGAGCTATAACAGCATTTTCGGGAACTTCGATTGTAACTGCCCAATCCTCAGAATTCAAAGTTTTGGAAAATTTCCTTTTCGGACGAACGAGATACATCTCAGGGGAATATCGGCAGACCTTGGTAGTATAGAAGTTGTCGATTTTGGCGCGAATAATAGGTACAAGTGTTTGCTCTGGATCTGAAATCTGTCGGATTAGCCATCGGGTTGGTTGAATCATCTGGCAAATTGCAGGGATATTTCCTACTTCAAATTTTGGAGTTATCTGCGGTGGAATATCGAATTCAGCAATGTAATGGAATTGACCAGCTACTGTGAAAAGTGAACATGCAATTAGTACCGGGGAAGTTGAGCCGTTTATTCCTAAGAAATTTGTTTCGAATTGCACGCGATCCGATCCGGATAGGTAATAATAACCACCTTCACGATTTTCATATGTTCTTTTCGTTCGAATTTTCTCCGAATATATGCTTCCTGCTGGGGTGATATAGTGAAGTATAGCATTATTTGAATCACTTTCGGCAATTATTTTGTATTTTCCGTTTCTCATTGGTTCATACTTTAAGGAGATTTGCTTAGGTTTTGTTGGTATGATTTTAATTATACATCTGTCAGTGTGCCCCATTAAATCTTCGATTACAACAGATACATTGTAAATTCTCTCCGACTGAAGTTTCGATGCATCGATAATACCAGCATTAACAGGAAGATTTGCAAGCAGCATATTGTCTGTCTCACCCAAGCAATATAACCGATGAAATCTCTTGTCGAACAACTCCTCATGCTCGGAATCGTACATGAATCCAATTGTTCTCGTTTGCGACATCAGGAATGAATCGTATTGGCAAGAAAAGATCATCGAGTCGTCTAACATGAGTGATAGCTTATTTGGACCCAGTCTGTTTTGACTGCTTTCGACAGCTAAGTCATAAGTCGAAACCGCTAATCCTATCTTTCCCCAGAATCTCACTGCTTTATCGGTGTTCCAGAATTTACTACCATTCGATATTTGAAAAGGGAGCAAACCTTCCTCGATCCATGTATCGCAATCCAAAGGGTTAATAGAAACAACCGAAATTTTTGGTGGTAAGTTATCCGGGGTAGTAATGCCAATTAATGTTGGATTAATAATCATACTATCGTTTTTTCGAACCTCGAAATGCAAATGTGGGGAACCAGCACCTGTTCCGCCTGTGTATCCCAAAGTTTCTCCCGCATGGAAGAATAACTCGAATTTACTGAACCATATATCGGAACAATACGATTTTCGACTGTATTGGTTGTTAATAATTCTTGAATGCATAGGTTCATTAAAAGAGGATAGATGCGCATAGACAGCAGTAAAAGTATCCTCAAACGAGAAATACAGAACTTTTCCGTAGCCCCAGGGAGTAACAGTAACTCGTCTGACCCAGCCATTTGCTGGAGCTACAATTGGAGTGCCCGAATTTGCGCGGATATCGATCCCTGCATGATAGTGCCCCACTCGAAACTCTCCAAACGAAGAAGTTATTACATCATGATCTGGAATGACCCATATATATTCTTTTGGCTGTGCGTTCGAAAAACAAATTACGCCTAATATTAATGTAATAATCGAGTGAAATTGCCATATTCTCATCATTTTCATCATGATTTAAATATATATTTTGTCTATTGATAAAGCACTGCTTAAATTAATCAGGTTGAATGTAGCAATAGCTTATGCCGAAATTATGTGCATATCCGAGCTCACCAAAGGCAGCAATAGAATAATCTACAGCCAATCGTGTCCATTTTATCGAAGTACCAAAGGAAAACGATCTTGTGTCGTGATGAATGACATAACCAGCGTGAAGCGAAATCCATTGGACTGGTGTTGCAGTCAGTCCTACTGACGTATAATCGGGCATTTCTGAGAAATTTGAATACGAAACGCCTATTCTATAGAAGTCACTTTCATAGCCTGCCCAAAGTCTTAAAACAGTGGGCATAGGATAAAGAAATTCAATAAATTTCTGTGATTTACCTATGTTATCTATGGAAGCTGCATAGTTAAATTTTCCCTTCTGAACGCTGGCTCCTAGTGCAAATGCAAAAGCTTCAGCCTTTTCAAATTCCAATGATTCGTAAACATACTTCATAGATGCACCAACCCAAATAAATTCACTTGCGTGATATGAAGCGCCTAACAGAAAGTCTGATCTCTGCGCCGAGAAATAATAATCTGGAAAATCTGTAGGATATATTCGTGCTTCAAGATCGGATACTGTGTTAAAATTAGCTCGTCCAAAAACACCAAAATTGTCCCTCCATTTATAGGAAACAAAAGCGTAATTCTCGCTCTCATATCCAAATCGTATTGAATAACCTGTGGAAACCTGGAAAATATTATCGCTAACTGCTGCGGGATTTGACCATGCCATTGGAATCGCACCTGCTAATGCAAAATCCTCAGATGAGCGAGGCAATGTTAGGTGTGTCCACAGTGGTGAGCACCACAGTTGTGAAAACAAAAGAATAATTAACAGAAATGTTAATGAAAAAAATCTTCCCTTCACCACTTACCTCCAACATATATTTTTCCCAATTGCAAAATATACTATTTTAAAAGGTTTTGTAAAACTGTTTTTAGGAAAGGGAAAGTATTGTTTTTTTGGAGTTTTGTGGTTCAAATATTATTCTTAAGAAATATTAGTTCCAAAGTAGAGCAGATTCTTTTGGATCGCCTTTCTAAAAAAAGATTGTAAGAAAGCAGTTATAGGGTTTCTTTATTCTATATTTTCACAATTTGATTTTATTGTCTTTAAAGAGATTAAATTTGAATTTGATTTTTAAATTGAAACGTGACTATTAAATTGCATCTTTAAGATATGCAATAAGATAAGGAGTATGTATGAAACTGCAAGAGTATCGAGCAAAGGAGCTTTTCAGAAGAAACGGTTGCAACGTACAAGAAGGTAAGGTTGCCAAAACGCCAGACGAAGTTTTTGATATTGCACGTGAATATAACGGAAAGGTTGTGGTGAAAGCTCAAGTGCTGGTTGGAGGTCGCGGCAAAGCTGGTGGTGTTAAATTGGCAAAGTCACCTCAGGAAGCAAGGGAAATAGCCCAGAAGATACTTGGGTTGGAAATTAAGGGATTAAAAGTTAAAAAAGTTCTGGTTACAAAGGCTGTAGACATAGAACATGAAGCATATTTTGGTGTAATCCTGGACAGGAAGAGCAAAAAAGTTGTAATTATGGTTTCTTCTGAGGGTGGTGTAGATATCGAGCAAGTAGCTCAAAATACTCCAGAGAAAATTTTCAAAGTGTTCATCGATCCGTTCTTAGGATTGAGACCATATGCGGCAAGGTATCTTATAGAGAAGATATACGATAATCCCGATGTTATAAAGCAGGGAATTGACATGCTTCAAAAGCTTTATAATACATTTATATCAGTTAATGCAAGTTTGGCTGAAATAAATCCTATGGTGTTAACACCACAGGGAAAACTTATTTGCGTCGATGCTAAGATAGTACTGGATGACAACGGACTAATGAAACATCCTGAACTCGAGAGCTGGCGCGATCCCGACGAAAGTACTCCTGAGGAACTTGAGGCTAAATCCGCTGGATTGTCATTTGTGAAGTTAACTGGCAATATTGGTTGCGTTGTCAATGGTGCTGGACTGGCAATGGCAACTATGGATCTAGTTAAACACTATGGCGATGAACCGTCCAATTTCCTCGATGTAGGTGGCTCATCTAACCCTAAGAAAGTTATATCTGCATTGAAAATAATAACACGCGATCCAAAAGTTAAAGTTATATTGTTTAATATCTTCGGAGGAATAACTCGTTGTGACGATATCGCTAACGGTTTGGTTGAGGCTATCGAGGAATTTAAACCAACTATTCCGATTATTGCACGATTGACTGGAACCAATGAGGATAAGGGTCGTGAAATTCTTAAGAATGCGAAAATTCACGTTTTCTCCTCGATGGACGATGTGGTTAAAAAAGCTGTCGCTCTTGCAAAGAATTAAGTTGTTTTTGAATAGAAAACCTTGAAAATTCAATCGCTATGGGAATTTGTAGGTAGGAAAGTTATAAATAAGTAATTTGTATGGAGGACAATATTATGTCAGAAAAGCGAAAACTGACAATATTTTCGTTTACAGATTTAAAAAAGCAGAATATGCCCATTGTTTCTCTCACTGCATACGATTACTTCACCGCCAAATATCTCGACGAAGCTGGCGTCGATTTGATTTTGGTGGGAGATTCAGTGGAGATGGTGCTTTATGGCTCAGAAACTACGTTGAGTGCTACGATGCAGAAAATGCTATATCATACTGAAGCAGTGGCACGAGCGGTTAAGCACGCTTTCGTTTCTGCGGATATGCCGTTTTTATCTTATCAGGGCAGTATTAATGACGCTGTAATAAACGCTGGAAAATTTCTTCAGGTTGGGGCTCAGGCGGTTAAAATCGAGGGTGGAAAGAGTTTCGCTAATGTCGCTAAGGCTATGATAGAATCGGGAATACCTGTTCTGGGACACATAGGAATGCTCCCGCAATCGGTAAATGAGCTTGGTGGATACAGAACTCAGGGTAAAAGCGAAGCCGAAGCGGAAAGACTCATCGAGGATGCATTAACGCTTCAGGATGTTGGAGTTTTTGCGCTGGTTATAGAAAAAACCTATTCTGAAACCGCGGCTCGAATTACCGAAGCTTTGAAAATCCCTACAATAGGTATAGGTTCAGGTACTCATTGTGATGGTCAGATTCTTGTGCTTAACGATATACTCGGGCTTTATGATAAGTTCATGCCACCTTTTGCTCGAAAATATACCGATCTTAAAAGCGAGATAATTAAGGCAGTATCGCAATTTGGCGAGGATGTTCGAAATAAAAAATTTCCATAAAAAATACACTCTCTAATATTCTGCAATTAATAACTTTGATCGATGATAAAAGCCACCCCTTTCAATCTCTTGCAAGGTGAAAGGGGTTTGGGGGTTTTGGCTTTCACATGATTTGGGAGTTCATAAAAGTGAATTTCGCCAAAAATCTATAATTTTTTTCACAGTCCTAAATAACTATTTCTTCTTTTTCTTCTTGGGACCTTTGTCCCATTTCTCATACTTCGAACCTTTCCGTTTTGCATCTTGCTTCTTTTTGGTAAGGTCGTCGCCTTTATGAGTTTTTTTCTTTGTCATTGCTCCTTCCTTTAATTGTTTGTTTGTTCAAGTGCGATTATTTCACTGTATCGCATTTATTATCAGTTTATCTCGTTTATTCCGCTCCGATTTTTCCATCCCATTCCAAATAATTTTCTGTAAACATAAAAAAAAACTTCATTCACAACATATTTTATAATTTTCGTTATTTTGGTGTTCTATAAAGACTTATAACCTTTCCAATAATTCTTACATCATCTCGAAAGTGAACTATCGGCGGATATCGATTGTTATCGCTATACAGAATTATTTGTCTACCACCATCCTGAAATCGAATTCTTTTCAGAAAAGACAGAGATTCTTCGAGAAGAGCTAACACAATATCGTTATTCGCTACACTTGCTGGATCTTTATAAATAACGACAATGTCTCCAGGAAGTATTGTAGGGGACATACTGTCGCCGATAACTTTTGTTGCCCAAACCAAATCTATGGGAAGACCGCCGACATTTGGAACAGGGATATATTCTGTAATTTCATCCTCAACCCACTCTCCTCTTCCTGCAGATGCCCATCCCAATACTGGAACCATTGTAATTGCCGTTTTGAATAACCCCGATACTTCCGAAAATTTGGCATTAGATTCATTTCTTAATTTCGACGGTGTAGAGTTGTTTGTGAAATTGAGCAAATAATCGGTGCTTGTAACCAATGCTTCTGCCAGTTTCGCCAGTTGCCTTGAGCCGGGCTGTGCTCTCCCGTTTATGTAGTTATGTATTGCGGCTTTGCTGATTCCTGTTAGATCAGCAAGCTCCAGTTGAGTTGAAATTCCCATTTCAATCATTCTGTCCTTCAATCTTTCAGCAAATTTATTCATAATACCTTATTAAAGTTTAACATCGTTTTTCGGACTAATATAATATAAATTTGGGTTTTGAGGATGTCAAGAAAAAATACATAATTGTGAATTATTTTATGATTATAAATTATAATATACATGATATCCATAATTATTATATCTATTATCCTCAGATAAAACGACTTACAAGATTTGCATGCTGTTCATTAATGTGAACACAACTGTTAAGTTGATCGCTTAAACTTAGCCTATTCTACCTATTCAAAAAAACCACTTTGTTGAAAAACTTTTTTCTTTAAATTTCAAATTCTAACTAATAACTAAGAGAAAGGAATGAGAATTTTGGGAGGCAAAAAGAATTCACAGGGTGACGATGTATTGGATACATTATTGGGTGAGGGCTCAAACTTTAAAGGTGAATTATTTATTCAGGGCAGTGTTCGTGTCGATGGCAAACTTGACGGTAATCTTAGCACAACCGGGCATCTTACAGTAGGCAAAAAAGGCATCTTAAACTCTCCAACTATTACTTGCAAATCTTCTCATATTGCTGGTACAATTAACGGAGATTTGGTTTCTCCAGGGCGTACTTTTCTTGCATCGACTGCTAAGATCGAGGGTAAAATCACTACGGATGTACTTATTATCGAAGAAGGTGCATATTTCAATGGTAATGCCGATATGGGGCATCAGAAATAATGCCAACTCTTTATATATAAACGAACCCGAATTGCTCTGAAGTAACACTTGAATTAATGTTTCGTTTTCTATTATAGATAGTTTATTGATTTTCTTATTATGTGAAATTTTTCTCAATAATCGATACAAACTGAATTATCATCGTGAGTATGTGTTTGTAAAAAAGTCTAAATATGTGAATAATCTATTAAAGTAGGATTGCTAATGGAGAAGACATTAGAGAAAATAAAATCTGCAGAGTCTGAAGCTGCAAAAATTGTCGCAAAGGCAGAATTAGACGGCAAAAAACTTATTGTCGAGGTTAAACAAGAAATTGATGATAAATATAAAGAATTAGAAGAACAGCTCGAGGAATCGCTTGTTGAAGCTGTTGAAAAGGGAAAATCGGAGTCTGAAAATGAGATAAAAAAGATTGACTCAGAATCTGAGAAAAAAATTAACAAACTGTGGAGCAAATTTAATTCTATGACCGATAAATTAGTTTCAAAAATTCTTTCGGAGTTGTGATATGGCTGTGGTTCCTATGCAAAAAATCGGCATTGTGGGATATTCCGAAGATTGGCAATTGATACTCTCTGCTCTTCAACATGAGGGTGCAGTACATATCGAGCCTATTAATCCACCACAACAGGAAATTGCAGAACTTGAGGATAGACTTCGTCGTATCGATAATGCTGTTAAATTTATAATAGAAATATCTGAGCATAAAGCTAAAAAAACAACTCTGTCACCTCATCAGGTCCAAGGGATACTAGAAAATATCGATCTTGATACTATCCTTGACAAAACAGAACAACTGCGGAAAAAACGTGAAAATCTCTTGAGTACTATTAGCCGTTCGCAAAGCAGAATACATACTCTGACTCCATGGGTGAATTGGATTTATCCGTTGGAATTAATTAAGGACACACAATTTATTAAAATTAAAGCTGGATTAATTCCCATTGCTAAATCACCGATTTTCGAGGAACAGTTTAAAGATGAGGAGCTTTTTCATTTACGAGTTATTAGAAGAAGCCATGATGGTCTTAATATTATAGTTTATTATCACAAATCTGTTTCGCAGCATATCGAGCAGATACTTTCAAATAGCGAATTTATCCCATGGGACCCGAAGAAATATACAGATTCACCATCGAAGGAAATTAGAAAGTTAAATGCGGAAATTGAAAGAGCGAAAAGAGAACTCGCTAATATTAAAACCGAGGTTAGTAAATTTACTCCAATAATAGTACCCTTATGGGTTGCTGGCGATCAGTTGGAGCAAACGATCGAGCAACACAAAGCTCTTTCAACAGCCTTATCCACTGCAAGCACCTTTACAATGCAGGGTTGGGTTCCTATGAAAAATTCGGAAAAACTTAAACGAAAGATCGAAGCTGCGTTCGATACGGTTGAACTATTATCTCTACCTGTTTTGCCTGAAGATGAACCTCCAGTTGCTTTAAAAAATCCGTTTTTTATCGAATCATTTGAAGTTATAACCGATCTTTACGGCAGACCGGGAAAGGGAATGGTCGATCCTACACCTTTTATAGCTCCGTTTTTTGCTATATTTTTCGCTTTGTGTCTCACCGATGCTGGTTATGGTTTAATCTTAACATTAATTGCATCTATTGGTTTGTATAAATTCAGGCAACCCGGAACTCAGAAATTTCTTAGGTTGATTCTATATATGGGACTGATGACAATTCTCGCTGGAATTATTACGGGAAGTTATTTTGGCATCGCACTTCCAGAGGCATCCGAAGCTACAGGATTAGCTGCGATAGCTCTTAAGCTGAAGCTTTTCGATCCGCTAAAGGATATAATGACATTCTTTGCTATATCTCTTGCATTCGGGTCGATACAGCTTTCGATAGGTTTTCTTTTAACGATGTATGTTCATCTTAGAGAAGACAAAAAATTGCTTAAAAAATTCCATGCTGCTTGGGTTAATATAGCATGGATGGCTACAACTATTGGTATCGGACTGTTCCTGATGAATTTTGTTATACCCGAAAAGCTCCCAACATTTGGTGAAATAGGAACTAAAATGTTGTTGGTTGGAGCCATAGGAATAGTAACTGGACACGGTATTTTGGGACCTTTGGCTGGATTTTCTATAGGACAATCTTTGGGATCAGCACTTGCTTTCGATGGATTATACGGGATTATTGGTGTATTCTCGGATATTCTTTCGTATGTGAGAATTACCGCGCTTGGGTTATCTACATCCATTGTAGCTGGTGTTATAACTGAAATGACGATTAAAATGAATGGTTTTCTGCTTATCATTGGAATGTTTATTCTCATTGGTGGGCATGTTTTCTATGCAGTGTTTTCATCGTTAGGTTCGTTCGTTCATCCTGCACGATTGCAATTCGTTGAGTTTTTTAGCAAATTCTATGAATCTGAAGGAAAATTTTTCGAGCCTTTCAGGCGCAAATATAAGAGACTTAATGTGTTATAGAATTATATTGTAATTAATATTCATTGAATTATTTAGTCTATTCGTGAAATAAAAAGTTTTAAATAAAAGGCTTAAGGGGGACATTATATGCGGATAACAAGACTGATTATTGTTTTAGCGATATTATTAATCGCAGCGGGATTATGGGCACAACTAGGTTCAGCCAAGGAGACTGAGAGCAAAAGCTGGTTCTCCTGGGGTCCTATTTCATTAACGCTATTTGGTGCTGGGATAGCTGCTGTTCTCGCGGGTATTGGATCGTCTATTGGTATCGGTATTTCTGGAGGAATGTCGATGGGTGCTATGCAGGAAAGACCCGAGCTTTTCGGAAGATTCCTTCCTCTGGCTGCTATGGCTGGAACGCAAGGAATCTATGGCATTGTTATAGCTGTTGTTATTATAGGTAAAATTTCTCCCGCAATGTCACTTGAGTCTGGATGGCAGCTGTTTTTCTCCGGACTTCCAATAGGATTTGCAGGATTGGTATCTGGGATATGGCAGGGAAAGGTCTGCGCAGGTGGAATAGGTCTTGTAACCAAGGATCCATCGCAGTTCGGGAAGGCTCTTGTTATGGGTGTTCTCGTAGAGTTCTATGCTCTTTTAGGTCTTTTAGCAAGTATTCTTATGACTACGAGAATTGGTTAAACAATAGAAATATATTAGATCCTCTTTGGTTACAATATCTATATTAAAATTGGAGCAAAATGAGTATCGAGGGAATTATAAGCCGTATTAAACAGGATGCTGAGGCTTCTGCAGAGCATATTATGAAAAGCTATAGAGATCAAGCGGAGGAAATACGTCAGGATTTTGAAGACCTTCGCAAGAGAGAACTGAAAAAGAACTCCGAAGCAGTTAAAATCGAGCGAGATAAGTCTGAGGAGCGAACTATTAATCACGCTCGATCTATTGCAAACCAAAGAATCTTGAAAGCTAAACAGGAGATGTTATCACAATTGTATGTCCAAGTTCGCAATTATATCGAGAATTTATCCGATAATAAATACGGTGATTTATTTGCCAATTTGTTAGCAGAAATAGGATTGGAAGGCGGAAATATTCTGCTTTCTCTCGATTCAGATATTCTCGGGGAAAAATTTCTGAAAAAGGCTGAGGATTTGATAAGCAAAGAAAAAGGGAAAAAACCGAAATATAAACTGAAAAAAGTAGACGGTGATTTTCGAGGAATTTACCTTGAAAGCGGAAAAGTTCGCTACGATTTAACTCTCGATTCAGTTCTTATGGATTTACGAGACAAAACGGTTCCTATTGTGATTAAAATCCTTTTTTAAGAGCATATTTATATATATTAAGCTTGAATACAATGATCTAAAAGCAGCGAATTTGATTGCATCGAATGCACTGAATAAAGTGATTAATCATCGATTAATTTACATATCCCAGAAAACACCGTTCCCGTTTATCTCCTCCTCGTATTCCGGTACGATTAGTTTATTATTAATCCGTTCATCTTTGGTTTCGGAGTAATCGTCCATATCACCGCCGAGGTCTAAACTTACTCCAAGGCTCTTAGCATCGTAGTCGGGATGATAGTTGTTTGCACCTCCACCACCATTTGAGCAATTACCGGATTTATATTTATCGATGCCATCATAATCGATGAAAACCGCGAATCCGTTCTGGGCAGCACCACCCTGTGAGTATGTCACACCTGTATAGCTGTCATTTCCGGAATAGTCGACGAACCATGCGGATACTATATCCCATGCACCTCCTTGATTTATAGCTTCGCGACCTAAGTAAGTGTCGTTGCCTGCATGATCGACGAAAACTGCAGCTGCCTGATGAGCACCACCGCCTTGAGTATATCGATTGCCGATTACAATATCATTACCAGAACCATCGTCGAAAATGCCCATTCCGAAGAAATATCCGCACGCCTGCGAGAAATTTCCAGCTTCGTAATAATCGTTACCCGATCTATCGCATAGGATTCCTATTCCACCGGCTGCGAGCATTCGAAAACCGATTCCCAAGCCCTGACTCCAACCATCCCAGCTATCGGTATTGCCATAGCCGTTCGGAATTTTGAAAGCCGAAATGTATCTATCGTTACCCTTATTATCTAACAACAAGCCTAAGCCCTTAGGAGCACCAACACCTTGTGCATAACGAGCTCCACTGTAAATGTCATCGCCGTCTTTGTCTATGAGAATGCCTGCCCCAAAAGCCGCAAATCCCTGCACTGCCTCTTGGGCAATGTAGATATCGTTTCCAGCATGATCTATAAGCATTCCCACGCCACAGAAAGCAGACCCCTGGCATAGTCTGCTGCCGGAATATCTATCGTTCCCTGCAAGATCGATAAGGCATCCACCACCACTGAGTCCACTGCCGATACTTCCGGGCGTGTTACGGATATAAGTGTCATTTCCGCTGAGATCTATATGAACGCCAATCCTGCCGCTATCGAAACGATGTTTATAATTGTCGAACAGCACATAAGGCGTGCCACCGCAGTGTCCGAAATACGTATCGTCACCACCCAAATCGATCCATATCGCTGCCTGATCGGTGTACATCATCCCTTTCTTACCGGTTACAATAAGACGTCCCATAACCGGAATTTTCACATTTAGGCTATCTCTTTCGCCAACTTTAACCATTTTATCGATAAGAATATCTCGCTCAACATCCGCTCCCTCACCCGCTTCCACAACCGAAAGAGTTGCAAGCAAATCGGCATCATAAATACCTGCGAGAACGTATCCAGTCGAGAGCAGCTCGGAATAGTCGATTTTCTTTGTCGCCGCGATAAGCTCTTCATATGCATCCAGGAGTTCTTCATTCTGATCGGTGTGTATGAATATAGTCTCGGAGAATATATCCAAAAGAAACGGAGGAATGTCGGCAATGAGAGATTTCTCATCCTCATTTAGTGCTGAAAATGCTAGATCGATATGCCTATTAGCATTGTAAACCGCATCCACAATCATATCGATAGTCATTGCCAACGGCTTAAATTTCTCGCTCTCAAAATGCGATTCGGAAATGACATTTTTATCTTCGATTGCTTTTGTATCGAGAACATAAGGCACACCACTCCAAATCGCTAAAGGGTCTGCCGATTTCAAATTCAATTGCTCCTTAACCTGTTCTGCTGCTGCGAAACCTGATGCTGGTTCCAACAATGCCAACGACACCGCGTTCAATGTGAAAAATCCAAGATATGAGTCCATTTCCTTTTTATAGCATTCCGAGATTTTGTTATACTGTTTTGTTAACTTACCTTTTTCTATTGTCTTCAAAACCAGAACAGCAGTGCTGTCCTTCTCCCAGTGCGGCATAATCTGCTCTGCGGAAGTGAAAAAGTGCTCGCGACCACCTAATCTCATTAGACGCTGATAGTCTCCTCGGCGTCCTAAAACTATATATTTATTAATAATTCTGCCACATCTGTTAAAAGTAACCTTAATTCTATCCCCCGGGTTCTTGAGGAACAGCAGCTCGGTTAGAGCAGCTCTGTCGGGAATCGGTAATCCATCGATTTCTACTATTACGTCGTTAAGCTCGAATCCTGCAATTTCCGCTGGTGTATGACGATTTACGCTTGTTATTTGCACTCCTTCTGGGTCTGTGCTATTCTGAAGTCCGACACCCATAAATGCGTCGTCCGTTTCCTGACACAAGCAAAGACCAAGCATGAACATAAGCGTAGTTAAAGATTTAAATCCTTTCATATCATCCTCCAATTTTATATATTGTTTAATATAGAATAAAACCATTGGATTAGAAATATTTCTTTGGGATTCTAACCTTTCGTCAGCAATAAATCTTTCCCGGGGGGATTATTATGAAACATATATTTGAATGGGAGAAAAAGTGGTGTGAGTGCCGCGAGATGTTCGTTCAGGGACGATGCAAATACAGAACAATTACCGGCAAGGGTCGCAGAGCGTTCACCGAGAGGGTTTTCCTCGGCGTCGAGGACTGCAGCATTAAGAACGAATGTAAAATTTTTGAGTGCGTATTCAATCCAAACGAGCCAGCCGAAGGAAAGAAAAAAGAAAAAAACTGCATGAAATAAAAGTTATTGGTATAGAAAATATCATTGACAATATGAGCGAATTTCTCTTAATATCATGTGGTGTTACTGATTATCAGTAAATGCGAGCTATTCATTTTACTCTCCGCGTTTCAAATATGTTAATGTTAATTATTGATAGTCGGAATATATGTATAAATTCCTTTAACATATTCTTTATTATCTTTCAAGCAACACAGAGAATATTCTCGACGGAGGTTTTTATATGCAATACAAAGATAATCTTGGGGAACAATTCTCCAAATATTTTGAAAAGCTGGATGATTACCACAAAGATAATCTAGGTGAACAATTCTACAAATGGTTTGAAAAGGTGATGGATGAACACCGTTTCGCAAAACTCTATGATGAACAACGGCAACAATTTCGTTATCGCTGGGAAAAACCACTTCTCGATCCCGAAACCAAGCAACAAATCATAGTTGAGGGTTGCAAAACATTTCAAGAGTTATTGACAAAGAGATTGAAAGAAATTAAGGAAGTATTGCTGCCAGAGATCGAGAATGTGGATGTTTCGATGGATTCTGAAGAAAAACGAAAAGAATATCAGAAGATCTGGCAAAAGATTGCTGAGAAAAAGTTTAGGGAAACAATGTTAGATATTAAAAAATATGGGCTTGAGGATTATAAAGAGCTAACTGATGTCGAGAAGGATAGGCTTGGAAGAAGTTATTCTATTGATCTTCGCAGTGCAGATTTACCCTCGATGCATTTTGAAGGAGCGAATTTAAATGGTGCTTATTTTGACAGTGCTGATTGTAGTGAAGCGCATTTCGATAGTGCGTTTTGTGATGATGCCCATTTCGATAAAGCAATGTGCCTTGGAGCCCATTTCGTCCGTGCTCATTGCACGAATACCAATTTCGATAGCGCAATTTGCCTTGGAGCACATTTCGATCGTGCTCATTGTACGAATATCCATTTCGAAGGTGGGTTTTGTAATAATGCCCGTTTTAAGGATGCTTATTGCTTTGAAGCCCATTTTGAAGGTGCAAATTGTGTTAGTGCCCATTTCGAAGGTGCTCATTGCTGGGATGCCCATTTCGACGGAGCTAATTGCGTTAATGCCCATTTCGATGATGCTCAATGCTATGGAATTTCTTTTGGAGCAATTGAGAAGATTGACGAAAATGGAGTTATTCACCGAAGACCTTGTTACCTTGGTGATGTTACGTACAAAGGCGCAAACTTCCTTCACGTAGACACGTCAAATGTGGATTGGTCGAGAAATCCTGGTATGAAAAGTTATATAGAGCATCAGCAGTTTATACAGGATATATGGGATAAGGCAAATACAAAGTTTTTGAGATTTTTGTTTAAAGTATGGGGGAAAACATCGAATTATGGTAAATCTTTTTGGCAATGGCTTCTTTCATGTGTTGGGATAATCATTATTTTCACAGGTTTTTATTGTTTAGATTTAATAAAAAATTTTGATTTTTTCCAAATTAGCGATAAAATTGTCCATACACCGTCACAGATTTTCTCTTATTTTTATTTCAGCGTTGTAACATTTTCCACACTCGGATTTGGTGATGTTACTCCGATACACTTGGTATCTATGATTTTAGTTATGGTAGAGGTTATATTAGGGTATTTTATGCTCGGTGGACTGATAACTTTCCTTGTGAAATGGTTGGGGAGAAAATAGTGTAATCCAATCGAAAGGAGGTGATCTTATGTATTCTGTGGAATGGGAGGGACACACAATCGGCTGGGATATCCATGTCGATAAAAAATTCGCATATCTAACCTCTCATGTGGACTTGTACATCGACGGTAAACTAGTAGCTAAGAGTCCAGGCGGATTTAGGCTTACTGAGAAAGCATGTTCGGAGCTTGAGCACAACGGTAAGACTGTTCCTGTGAAATTGACTTTAGGTCCACTTTTTATTAGTTATTTGACAAGGCTTAAAGTTGATGGGAAACTAATAAAAAGAATGCGGATTCCATTTTGGAAAGTCAAATTTGGCATATTGAATATGCTTCTAGCTGTTGTTTTTGGAATTGTTACAGGTTTGGTTATAGCTGGAATTGGTATATTTATTTTAATGCAAATATTCTAAATACACTTTCATCCCCTCATACTTAGCCTTTCTCCCTCGGGAGCAATGAGTTGCACGTTTTCAAGTCCTTCTCCTTGGGGAGAAAATAGTGTAATACAATCGAAAGGAGGTGATCTGATG
>CAZLTJ010000015.1:4006-32333 GCA_964562425.1 uncultured bacterium | reverse complement strand
GTATAGAATACGACGCAGTATCCAGATGAATTTTCCAGAAATACGGTTTCTTTATTCCGAGTATTCCCGCGATCAGAGGCTTCAGTACAGCTCTATGACTTACAATAGCTATCGTTTTTCCTTGGTTTTGTTGCACAATTTCCGTTAGTGCAGCTACTGCTCGATTCAAAACATTGTCTAGAGTTTCTGCACCGAGAATTATTAATTTCTCTGGTTCAGTTAGCCATCGATGATATTGCTGTGGAAATTTCTCACTAATCTCTGAATGAGGTGTACCCTCCCACATTCCCAAGGATATGTTTGTAAATCTATCATCCACTTGCGGAGTTAGAAGTGACAATTCCTCATCAGTATATCTTGCAGAATTCTGGTTTTGAATATCTGCAATAGCTTTTGCAGTGTCCACTGACCGTGAAAGAGGACTAGTTAGTAAAATGTCGATTTTAAAGCGTTTCAGGTCTACTGCGAGGAGTTTTGCCTGTTTTCGACCGTTTTCGTTTAACGGAAAGTCAGCTCTCCCTCGGAATATTCCCTCTTTATTAGCTACAGTTTCTCCATGTCGAATCAGAATTATTGTAGTTTCGCTATTTCTCATCCTGTACCTATCAATGAAATTTTCAATTGCAATTAATCTTAATATTTAATACACAGTCCAAATCGTGAATGTAATCCTTTTGTTCTCACCTATTGTTTAGTTTATTCTTGTTTAAGAAATTCCTCGACGGTAATAGAAACTCGACGGTTCAAAACACGTCCTTCAGGAACGCTGTTATTACCCACGATTGTTCTCTCAATTTCCCCGAATGGCTTGTTTGTCTGTACTTCGAACGGCATCTCCTCGCCTTTTCCATCCATGATGATTTCGACGTTATTTTTAGCAAGCCAGTCTTCGAATTCTTTGTCCGTTGTAAAATTTAATGTGAACTTAAATAAGGTTTTAAACATATCGTACATACGCTGAGTACGCTCTATCGACAATTCTTTGTTTCTGGATGAACTTCCTATTATATCCGTATGTCCAGTAATCCTAACAGTTATTTGATTGTTGGGAATTGATGATTTTACGATGATATTTCCACAAAGGTCCTCGAGTCGACTCTCCAGGTATTTGGATTCGCTGAAAGCCTCGTCGAATGTGAATCGAACGAGAAGAGAAGATTCGGTTCTGCGAGTCCAGTTATCAACAAATACAACCATATCCTTTGAGTAGAATTCATGTTCTTTGCCATATATATCTTTTACATCAACAACAACTCGGTAACTTTCCCGGGGATCGATTATAAAATCCTCATTATCAATCCACTTCCACGAAAATTCCTTTGAAGGTGCACCTTTGCCTTCCGAAAGAACGATAAAAGGTTCCAACTTCCCACTTTCAGAAATATATATTCTGTAACTATCAATAAGGGAATCCTGGGAAATTATAAGCTCAATTTTATTGTTTTTAAATTTCTCTGGGATATTGAAGTCTATTGTAAACTTAGCTTCTTCAAATGGCTTAAATAAAATTTCCTCAGTTGTAACCCATGTTTTTAGAATTGCTTTCTTTGTTTCAACTCTTCTAATAGAAATAGAAACTGGCATTCGCTCAAGTGGGCAGAACATCTGCATATTTGGGATTAGATAATCTCTTAGGATGTTTAATTGCTCGAGTGTTCTAACAGGATCTGTACCTATTGGTGCTAAACCTTCGAGAAGAATCCCTGAGTTGAGATTGGAGCATAGAAGACCTGCCACAATACCTGCTAGTGTATCAAAAGCTTCTTCAGCTTTCTTTGGAATTTCTGTTTCATCGAGACCCATTTCAAACTCATATATAAGAGGATCCACATCCATTATGCTTGTTGAGATTTCCACACGTCTGTTTTCTTCACCGATCATTTTTTTATCTTCATTTGAGATAAGCGATCTGGAACCCACAATTCTTTGCATGCTAAAGTCATACTCCGAGATAGGTTTAACAATCACCGATGTTCTGGGAGAACCATACCGAATCAGTTTGTCTGCAACAACCTGTGCACGTTTTATTGCAAGATTGCTATCAATTTCCTCACTAAAAGGATCCACGAAGCCTTTAAGTTCAAGGATTACCTCTGGGTTCTCAAGCATTCGCTCAGCGATTACTTCAAGTGTTTTTTCGAATCTTTCTGGCACCTCATAGGAATCAGGATTAAAAAAGATTTTGGGTTCTATAGGCAGTTCGACAGTCATATATGTTAGATTAGGAATCATCAAGTCGGTTACAATTGGTGTAATTTCTATAAAAGGCTTCTCATATACCTCGACTTCAAGTGCAAGTCTATTGTCTGTCTCGTCTTCCTCTTCGATATTACCTGTAAAATTAGGGAATTTGCTACCGTCGTCATCAATTGTGAAGAATAATTTATAATTTCCCGGTTTCTTTGGATAAAATCTAACAGGATAGAATAATGTTTCCTTTGCAGCAAGTATTGGTATTTCATGAATTCCCACAAACGATGTTTCCGATTCTGAAATTGAAATAAAAGACAGATAAGTTATTGTATCTGTTGGAACTTCCCCTTTGTTGACAACTTGGAAGTTAAAAACTAATTCCTCAAGAGGAACCAACACTTCAGTACCTTCTGAAAAAACCAAAAGATCTGGTTTTGGCAGTATAATTTGTGGTTCTGCATAAATTAATCCAACTCTGTGTGAGGTTAAACCTGCACGTGAGACATCGTTGTTTGAAAGATGATATCCCATGTCGTACCCTATATTAAAGCCTGTTATTAGTATTGGAACCGAGAGTTCAAACCACATCGAAGAATTTCGCCAACCTAAGGAAATATCCATATTTGAGAATTCATATCCTGCTCCAACATCTGGAATAAATCCGGATGTTGCTTCGTATCTTGAACCTGCATAAACTTTTAATCCAGAAAATAAATAGCTATGTAAGAGAAAATTAAATTTCTGAGGTGGATGTGCATTCTCGGATTTAATTGACAAATTTGGACTAATAAGATTGTCCAACCATAGATACAATGAGAAGTTCCGTAATTGAACTGTGGAACCCATATCAAAGCCTAAGGATAAAAATGAATTTGATTCAGTGAACAATGGGTCTGATGGATCAAAATCAACGAACTCTTTCTCATTATGACTTCCATGATGTATTGTGGGACTGACCCAGAGAGATAAATTTAACTTTTTGTATTTGAACCATTTTGATTGATAGATTGGAGAAATTTTTTGGATAGAAAAGTATTTGTTGCCCTCATGATCTATATAACCGCCAACACGACCCCATCTGTAATGAGGAGAAAAAAACGAAATCCGAGCTGAATGCAATGCATCGCCAATTCCCCAAAACGGTTTGGAGAATTCTGCAGAGAAAAATTTGCCCGGTGACCAGACAGGAACGGGAATTTCTGAATAAGTCTCCTTTGGAAAAGTTTCTTTATAAGGGTTTTGTGCAATAACTGGAATGACTATCGCTAAAAAAATTGTCACTAGGAAATCCCGCAAATTTCCCCCATGCTTTTTGATAATCTCAGATTTTACAACTTAATAATTGACAATAAAATCTAATTCAGTTTCTATGCAGTTCTCAGAAACGCTGGAAGTTCTCAGAAACCTGGTTTTTCATATGTAATCGTAAAGCTCTATCAGCAATTGAATGTAAAAAGTTTTACCATCTAAAACTAATTTTATTTAATAAAACGCTTAAGTATCTCTTTGTAAATTGTTAAATAACACAAAAATTTACATCGAATGTATGTACATTTCAAGTTATTTTTCATTAATGTAAGTTCCCAAAGTAGGTAAGTAGATATTAAAAACGAACTTCCAAATTGGCATTCTGGATCAGTTACAACTGCATGTGGAAAATTTGGAAAACTCAATCTGAGGAGACAAGAGTTACTTCATCTAATTTCCTAGAGAGGAATTTCTCACCAATTTTAGCGAATCTTTCCGGTGAATCGGACACAAAGAATTTGGCAGAGCCCTTATCTCGTAGAGCATGAAGATCGTTTAATTCGAGGAATTTTTGAAGCTCGTAAATCACTGCATATGCTGAATCGATAATTTTTATAGTTGAACCGACTGCGGATCGAATAGCATCATACAGCAGCGGATAATGTGTGCAACCGAGAATTAAAGTATCAATTTCTGCACGAAAAATATCATCAAGGTAATAATGGACGAAGTAATCAACTGCAGGACCGGTAAAAAAGCCCTCCTCAGCCAAAGGAACGAAAAGCGGACATGCTTTTGCTATAACAGTAATTTCAGGATTTAATTTCTCAACAGCCTTCTGATACGAAAAAGAGTTTGTAGTGCCGATGGTTCCAATAACAGCGATATGGTTTGTTTTAGTATTTTCGACTGCTGCTTTAGCTCCCGGCTTAATGACTCCAATTACCGGCACAGCAAGCCATCGTTCAAGCTCACTCATTGCAACGCTCGATGCTGTGTTGCATGCCACAAGAAGCATCTTTATCCCGAAGCCCATAAGAAATCTTGCATTCTGCAATGAAAATCGAGTAACTATCTCCGATGACTGTGGTCCATACGGATATCTTGCTGTATCACCGAAATAAACGATGTCCTCACCGGGAAGCTGTTTTAGAAGTTCTTTTACGACAGTAAGTCCACCCACACCTGAATCAAAGACGCCAATAGGTGAATTTCGTTTCTCAATTGGAAGTTTCATTTATTTATGTATCCTGCTATATTTGATTGTACTTAATGAAATGCCGGACTGTTAATCCGGCTAAATCGATGTTATATTACAATACCTATAGATTTCTTGATAGAGCTAAAGTTATTCCTATAGATTTCTTGATAGAGCTAAAGTTATCGTATTGAAAATTTACTTTAGTTACTCTCTATTGATCCGACCTAAGAAATTTTACGACTTATTATTTTACAACTAGAACCTTTCGGGATGTGCCTTTTCCATTTGCCAGGACTTGTATTAAATACACTCCTGTAGAGACGAAATTGCCCTCAAGGGATCTTAAATCCCATGAAATAGTTTGTCTTCCGGGTTCCATCTCCCCGGAGTAGAGTACTGTAACAACTCTCCCTGAGATATCTCGCACTTGTACATCGACTATCTGAGAGTGTTTTAGCACCTCGATTTGTATCGAAGTTCTACCGTTAGTGGGATTGGGATAGGGTGCACCAATCAAAAACCTTGCCGGCAAAAAATTCTCGGGCAGATCCTCAATTTTACTATCAGCCCATTGACCGTAGTAAAAACCGGTTAAATAGCTTTCATAAGAGCCTAATTCTAATGGGTTCCATCTTACAATCATAATAAGATCGTTTATAACTCTTGAATGCTCATTATATTCCCACTTAACAGCAGAGTTATCTGCTGTGTCGATTAATGCGATCTCATCCGCATATAGACGGTGTCGTGTACCGAATGGAACTGCTACAGCAATCTTGGTACTATCGGGTGGCCACTCCCCCAGGAAATTTACGTATGGTGGAACACCGGATCCTTGATACGTTTCCTCTGTTCTGAAAGTGTCTCCCAAAGCTTCTATTAGAGGGGCATCAACATCTCCTATTCTCACGTCGTTGTATGATAAAATACCAATCCAATTGCTGTCGGATGTTTCATTCCACACTTCATATTCGATATAGATAAACTGATCGATCGAATCGGGACTTAGGATATAAAATTTCTCCCATACAGTAAATGGACCGACAACCCATACTGCAGACATTGTGTTGTCGCCATATATCTTCATATGGTCTCTGAGCGTTAAATCCAAGTCGCCAATACCGGGAACGTTGCAAAAAGTAAGGTTGTTAATATTGATACAGAAATGGGAATAATGTGGATCCGTGGGAAAGCCTTGCATCAACGGGAAAGGTGTAGGGCTAAATCTTCCTATAGTAAATTGTCCAGTATTTTCATCAGCTACCACTGCTACAAAGGCGTTGCTAAGCGTAATCGTTCCATGAGACATAGTAATGCCTGCGAGAATAACAACATATATAACGATTAAAAAATTTTCCCTTAATTTCATATCAACTCCTCGACTAAAAATTTACTAATTACTTCTGTTCACATTTTGTTTAAGAAGTTACTTTTTAATAATTATTTACAATTATAAATACTAATCATTCAGGATATTGTAGTCAACATATTTTATATTTTCCAAATGAAGAATGATTTTCATTTTTTTTTATGTATTATTCATTTTGATTTTATCTAATGGAATTCCTTTAAATAATCACTAACCCTTAGAATTCGTAATTAACCACGATGCTAATCCCGATATTGCTATCACGAATAGCGGTAGCTCTCGTGTTAATGGCCACTTTCGAAGGTCCATAGCGATGTATTCTTAGAACATTTAAAACGCTAACAAGTCTATTCAGAATAGCTGCACCTATTGCATATTCAAAGTTCCTCTTAGAACGATTAGATGAGGTCCACAAATCATAGAATTTTATTTGTTGTGATTCCTCGAGCCACTCCCAGTTGTGTTCCTCATCGAGAAGATCATTAATATTGTAACCCAATTGTTGAAGAATTAAGTTGTACATTTTTCGGCTAGGATATAATCCTACAATTTTGTAGTAATCATCGTCGTTTATATTTGGATTTGCGTCGGCATATCGAGCAGCAAACCATTTGCTTCTATCGTTGCGCCATTTATGTTCCACGTAAAAAACCGCACCGGATGTCCAGATGATACCTTCCGTTGCTATTAATGGATAACCTGAACGGGGTGAATCGAGAAATATTTCGCCGGCTCCGGGTATCAACACAGATAATGCTATAGCTTTGCTCAGACTCTTTCGTTCAATCTTCTCTTCCTCAAAATATGCTCGACCGTTGAAAATGTCCTGTCCAAATAAAACTGCGGAACATAGGATCAATATAGTCAAAATTTTTAACTTCATATAATTCTCTCTAATAATGAATCACTAAATAATTTCCAGCACTAAAATTTGATTAACCGAGAGCAACGAAATATCCTTTTTCTGTTTTAGCTTTTGCAATTATTAGGCTTTTTAACACAAAGTAATGAATTTAATCTATTCCTTGCCAATTGTCACAGTTCCGGAGTTTCTAATAAGGAATATGTATCCCTTTGTCGGCTCAAGATTGTCGGGAGTATTGAAGAACATGCCGTCCCAGCCCGAGACCTGTATTATTGAAACACTATCCGATGTAACAATGCTGTCAATAGGAAAAACGTTATATGGTGCTCCAATGAAATTCCAACCCTGGAATACATTGCAGGTAAAACCGTTTACTGGATCACCGACCAGTGGAATTTCGAAAACAGAATTGCTATATATCCAGTAACTCTCACCCGGTTGAACTCTTTTGGCAATTCTAAACGAACGAATGCTTTGATTGTATGAATACGGTCCCAATATCCCTGGGAAAATTATTTTTGCATCGCTAGTTGGATTTCTTGTTGGCAGAGAAACGAGATTCCAGCCGGAGTCCACTGCAAGTGAGGATATCTCCATATCGGGCATTGACCAAGAAATATAGAGAGTTTCGTAAGGCTCGGATATGTATAGAGTTTCAACTTTCATATCGATAACATTGTTAAGCATAAAGACGCCATCGGTGAAGATTCCGGGTTCCCAGTGAACTATTACAGGCTTATCATAGTCCACGAATATTGTCCACAAGTTAATCGGTTCGATGTCTTTTATGTCCCTTGCAAGCTGTGTTACGGATGGATAGAGAGGATCATTTATTTCGAAAAATGCCTTCAATTCTGTAGGAGCCGGTGGTAGGTATAACATATCCAGACTAGGATCGTAACCATCTGTGGCTCTATACCCGATACCAAAGCTTAGCCCAAATACTTTAGTATTGTCCTCGAAATAGATTGTTTGAAGCCAAGGGTTAACAGTATAATTAACGAATATTGCACCGTTTTCCCAGGATGTCTCCATTAAATCTGCATTGAAAGAATTTACAACTATTGGAGTAAATTCACCTGCAGAAACGCTTTCCGATATCTCGAGAGTTAATGTTCCCAAAAGGTCACCTTCAAACCAAGTAGATATAGGCCAATCTATGTTAATTGTCCAGTTATCGCCTGTACCACTGAGGGATACATCACTTGGAGTTGGTATGACTGCAGGTGTAAAATCTATAGGAACTGCAATCTTCGAGTCCAAAGAGAAATCGAGTTTCATTCCACTTGTGCGTGGAAGTTCGAGATATTCAATGTATATAGGTATTACTATTGTTTCACCTGCCACGCCAAAAATCTTAGGGAGTGCTATTGAAATACGACCTGCGATTCTTATTTCGAATTCATGTTCCCAGATAGCACTATTGCAGAATGAATCCTGCGCAGAGATAGAAATAAGTGCATTTTTGCATTCAACAGTTGGGATAACCCATTCAAAGGATTCCGTGGTCATAAATGTATCCGTACCCTCACAATAGTCTATTAGTATCGATGTCATATCCCACAATCCAAACATATCGGTAAAAGAAACATTAACATTCATTGTGTCACCTATATAGAGGAGAGTGCTCGGAACGACCCAGACTAACTCGGGAGCCTTAGAATCCAAGGGTCCGTTAGTAACTATTTCTATTGGGTTTCGAGTGAGATCAAAATCTCCATAACTGATTTTGACATAAGCGCTTTCGATTTCAGTTTCGGGAAGGTCGTTGCTGAGATTCCATTTAAAACAGTGTACACCAGTTCCGATAGAATCACCAATGTTATTCTCCCATTGTAATAAATTGGATTGCTCTGGATAATGCCAGCTGCCACCTTCGTCGATCGAGACGGAAAAATTGAGATGAACCGGTAGATTATCGCAGGTGATAACGTGATAACAAACATCGACTATATTCTGCGAATCGCAATCGGTTTCCTCGTTGAAAACCAAACTATCGAATGTTACCATAGGAATATCATCAGGAATATAAATCCAAAATGTGTCCCGAAGTGTCTCTTTTTCTGTTAAGACAAAAATATTGTATGTTAAGGAATCGTTAAAAAGGCTTTCTGGAATCGATATAATCCAATCGATAACTTGAGTACCTCCAAAACCGGAAAGCATGGGAAGAGTTAAAGGATTTGATGCTCCACCTATATGTTCCAAGCCGGAAGAGAAATAGTCGAGAACCACATGTACGTTTGTTAGATCAGCAGTATTGCCGTTAGTTAGGATAACTTCTATTGTAAATGGATTAGGACAAACATCACCGCATGCAGGATGGAACTCTTGAGGAAAATGTTTGAATTCAAGTCCCATATCAACATCACCTAAACCGTAATAGGTAACATATACTAAAGTATCACCCGGTCTAATAAGAACTGGATACCATTTCGCCATTGTAGCAGTATCTCGAGTGAATCCACCAGTGGTATCCGCAATCCAATCTGCATCTGCCCAACCGTTGGCAAAAGAAATCGCCCAATTGCCATACCAGAAGACATTAGGCGGATTATCCCTAGCCTCAAAACCTCGCAGAATCCCAGTAGCAACGATATCCACTGGTGCTGGAGGATATGTGCGTTCATAGGCATGCCAAATAGGCGGTATTCCCGGTGAAAGAGTATCGAAGAAAATCTGTGGTCTTCCCACATAACCGAAAGCTGTGCTTATGGGTGCACCGTCGTTGGTGTCGAGCATTGTATCAAAATAAACTATTAATCCAAACCAATGAGAAAGAGTATCTGCACAAGTAATTGTGGCCTTGAATTTAACCATTTCGAGGTCTCCTGGACTATCACCAAGTTGCTCTGATAATATCTGCTGCTCGATTTTCACCCCTCGCCAGTTGTTCCATATAGAAAAAACCGTATCCCCTCTCTTGAAATCAATACTGGTCACCGGTAATCCTGCAGCAGTCTTCGCCCAAACACTATCTACCCAATACATAACCCATTCTGTACCCGGTGTGAGAGGCCAAGAAAAAGTTAGCTTTTTATAACTTCCAGTGCCGCTGGGATCACCGCCAACATCGAACTCTCCGCTTAGCTCATCAACAATACCCTGAACATAGCCATTATCTGTTATCCAAAGCATAGGTTCAGTTGTTGCAAATGTATGCATATCGGCATCGATTTCGTCACCTAAATCGCGACTTTCCCTTACATAGTTGATTTTCCATTTTCTATAAGCTATAGGATCAGTGGGAATGCTTTCCAGCAGTGGTTCTGCAATTGCAAAACCGATTGTGATACTTATGATTGATAATAACACCAGATAACGAAATTTCATCGTTATCACCTCCGATTCTTAGTCTTTTGATGCAATAAAGTAACGATAAATTTTAATAAATAATAGGATAAGTTCGATAGATTTGAAATAAAAAACAAACAAAATAATTAGATATTATAATTTACCATGTTCTCATCACGTCTATCACCACCCATAGATTATAATCTAACTTTTGCAATATAATGTTAAAAATTTTTGAATAACTGCAATAATCTATCCATTGTATAAATGTAAAGATTTCAATTTATTTATTAATCCAACAATTTGTTGCTGAATTTTCTATATTTCAGATTCAGTTATGAGACAACATTACCATACTAAAGTCATAGTTAACCTTGGAGTGGGTAATCCATGCACAATATCGCACTGAGCATTGATATCGATCTCTTTAACACCTGTAAAACCCTTGTATAACTTATCATTGGAGCGTTTAGCAGTAATAGCGGCATCGAAGGCTGATATCAAATGGTTTACCACAACGACTCCGAGAAAGTATTTTGCTGCGGTATATTGTTTGTTAGCGTCTTTTCTCATTTTTGTGTAATGATCACGGTGTGGGGACTCTAATTTAGAGAGAATATCGCGTACTAGAACTCTGTGAACTTCCTCCGGCGGCAGTGGAGCGGCTAATTCAAAAGTTTGCATTACTAAATCGTCAAAATCATCTCGAGAAATAATATCATCCCATCCAAATACGAACCAATCATATTTACCAATCATCTCATAATATTGCTGTGTCTTAGTACTGGGTAATATTTCTATTCCGAGTTGGTTAGTATCCTTGAGTGCGCATAAACTATCGTACCATCCAAGCCAAACACTGTCTATCCAGTGAGAATTAGCATAATCTTTAAAGTTGTCTTCTTTAATATTATATTCATTCATATAATACGCAAATCCAGCCCATAAACCGATCTCAGTTGCCAGAAAACCTGCAGCTTTGATATAGCTTTTTGAATAGAATTCGCCCAATCCGGGAAGAATAAGCGACATTAAAAAGGACTGTTTTACTGAAACCACATTTTCGCTGGTAAATAGGTCCTCACCCTTATCCTCGACAATGTATTCTCCCTCTTGAATTTTTTTTACAGTCATATCTTGAACCAATTCAATGGAAAACGCAGAAGTTATAAATAATAGTGCTATTGCCAATACTAACAGTCGCATACCTTTCCCTCCATAAGTTTATTAAACACCACCCTTTTAATTTTCACCACCCTACTAAAAATATCCTTATGTATGTTTTTTACAACTAAATTCTATCTATTGATATTAACGTGGAAAAAGAGCCATTGAAATTATGTAAGTCCAAATAATAAATCTTTTATATCTGAAAAGAAAAGAAGAATTTATTATAAGTAAATATTTTTTACTTAGATGCAAAAAACATAGAATCTAAAAAACATTGCAACTATTCAATTTTATAATTATTATATTTGTAATAGAAGAGAACATATAGAGCATATTGAGCGGAAATCATTGAATTCGAATGTTTACAGTCTTCGAGGAGATAAGGTGAGTTCCTATTGCAAGGAATTGTTATTTTTTGAAAAGCTGAGAAAACACTTTCATATGAAGGTTAAAATGCTTATATAATGCGAAATTTATGCTCTAACAATACGTTTTACTATATAAAAATAAAAGATCGATAATTTCGGAGGATTTTGATATGAAGAAAGTAAGTTTAATCGTTTTGTTAATGCTCTTTTCTGTTGGGTTTGGGTTAGAAAACGACCAATTTGGACCTCGTTCTCTCGGAATGGCACGAACATTTGTGGCTGTGGCTGATGATGGTTTTGCTCCAATGTGGAATCCAGCTGGTATGGAGCTTTTTAAGGACAGAATGGTCACAGGAATGTTCTCAAAGTTGTTTTTGAATCTGGAAAACGATGTCATTGGAGAGGGCTATGTCTCTTACATTCATCATTTCGATATGCTCGGTTCCATTGGAATTTCTCTATCACAACTTTTAAGCGAGCGTTGGCAAGATGGCGCATATTCTTTCTCTTATGCAAAGGGCATATCAAATAAAATTTACCTTGGATTTAATTTTAAAGTTTTAAGGAAAGCAGTATTAAATCCTGAAAATGATCCGTTCTTCGATGACGGATCGGATAAGTTTGGCTATGCACTGGATGCAGGTTTTTTAGTGCGACCTAATAGCAAGCTCACTTTTGGTGCCTATGCCGGGAACCTTAATCGACCTGACATGACATTCAAGAACTTGGGTGAGGATCTTCGGGAACCGTTGATTATAAGAGGTGGAGCCTCATATAAGTTCAGAAACGATATATTGATGGCTTTCGATTTACGATTTCTTAGTGACGAGGTTAACGACAAGAAAGCCCTAAAACCCTCAGCCGGTGTGGAATATTGGGCGACCAAAAGTGTTGGTTTGAGAAGCGGTGTAAATCTGGAAGAGATAACATTAGGTGCATCGTATAGAAATAGAAAAGTAATCGACCTCCAAATAGATTATGCGTTTTTATACCCAACCAGCGGTATTCAACGAATAGGTGCAACATCGCATAAAATATCAGCAACTTTGCGACTCGCTCCACCGCCAAAACCATTATTCGATTTGGTAATTAAAACCTCAAAAATGAGCTTATATCCGCAAAATGCAATTATAGGAGAAACGATTAACATTAAAGCACTTGTGGAAAATGTAAGCGAAGCTACTGTAAAGAAAGTTATGGTTACGCTTTATTTCGAGGACCCTGTGAAAGGCTGGGTTTTAGCAGCACCTGTTAGAACTATCAGAAAAAGGATTTCCGCAGATGATGATTACGAAATCGAATGGGAATTCGTTCCACCCGGGAAAGGTTATTACCAGATATTTGCGAGTGTTGATGATAACGGACTGGCTATTCCAGAACCCAGTGGCGAAATAAAGGAGATCGATGAGCACAACAACACAGGTTTTGTAGAATTCACTGTTTTTGCGTTACCCGAAGGGGAAGCCTCACCAGTTGAAACTGAACTTGATATTTCTGAGGTTACATTGATTAGAGAGGAGGAACCTATTATTCCAGCTGTATTCTTTGATCCTATGGAGAGTGTTGTGGATGACCGATTCCAGTATATACTTTCCGTTATAGGAGAAAGACTTACAAAAAATCCGGACGTAATAATCGATATCTATGGTTATTACAATCCTGAGAGCGACGGTGAGCTTTATGAGTTCGGTGAAAGGTTGGCGAAATCGAGAGCTAAAGCTGTTCGTTCGGTTATGATAAAATATGACCCTAAAATTCTTAATCAGGTGAAGTTGGGTGACACAAAAACATATGATCCCTTAGAAACCAGAAGCGGAGAGATATATGATCATCTTGTTGAAGATAAACCTTTGGCGGAAGCTGAAAACCGACGTGCATATATGTACGCTAAAGTTAAGGGATTTGAGGACTGGAAGCCTGTAATCTATTTCGACAAGAACTCATCTGAAGTTGATATGGAGGCTTTGAAAATCTTACGTGGTGAGGCAGATAGAATTAAACAGGTTATGGAAAATAATCCTGAGGTAATATTTCTGGTGACTGGTTTTGGTGGAGAAAACGAAAAGAGAACCGAGATGTTGGCATTTGATAGAGCGTTTAACATACGGAAATCGCTTGAGAACATTCTTGGTCCTGAATTTATAAACCGATTCAACCGCAGAATATTTATATATGCAAACACCGATGTTCAAGCACAACGAGGCAAAGCTACAATAGGTATTTCTGGTGAGGGACTTTTATTCCGGCCTATCGAAGGCAAATGGGCAGCAAAAGACTACGAATATCTGGCGGAACAGATGAATTTCGTTGTTATTAAGAGTAATGTTGAAGCTGGCGTTGACAGCTATTGCGTTGCAATTGTTGAGGATAATGGTGATGTATTTAGAGTTTTATCTGTGGGTTCAGGGAATATTCCTGAGGGTGTTCCCTGGGATTGGCGCAACGAGGATGGTAATCTTATTTCACCCGATATGGAATATCGAGTGAGATTGGATATTGTTGATAGATTGGGACAGAAGATAACCAGATTTTCCGAGCCTATTAAAGTCAACGTTAATAAAATCCAGAGAGAGCTTGAGACGCTTATCTTGGTCCAGTTCCTTTTTGACGCCAGAAAATCGGAGTCGGTATTTCAAGAATCGCGTGTGGAATATATCGCAAGAAGGTTTATCCAGAAAGCACTTGAACCTAAGAAAATTATGTTGGTTGAAGTTGCAGGGAATACGGATATTATTGGAATGAATTTCAGAAACCGAGAATTAGCCAAGGAGCGAGCGAAGAAAGAATATCAGAATATTAGAATGTATTTGATGTATCTACTGGGATTATCAAGCGACAGTGAACTCAACGCATGGCTAAGCAGACATAACACAAAGTTTACTTATAAAGGTTATGGTCCCGATAAGCCTTATATTATAACTCGATGGCAGGATAACGAACTTATTAAAAAAGAAATAGGAAATAATAAAAATCCCGAAGGTAGAATAATTAATAGACGAGTTACAATAGAATTTTACACAGAAAAGCAAATTCAAGAAAAAATGTAGATTACCGAGTTAAAGATAAAAATTGATATAAACTTTAGACGGAGGATTAATTTCTCCGTCTTTTTATTTCTTATGAATAATGTAATAAATTATGCAATTTTTTAAGTAAGTGTGGTTAAAAATAGCCGCACTATATCCTGACTCCTTTCATTCCAAAGGGAAAAAGGGAGTATGTGGTGAAGCACTCTTTTTGCTCTTTCTTTGATGAGAGAGTTGTTTAGATACTAATCGGAAGTGGGTAAGGATTTTAAATATAGTTGAACTGGGTGAGTAAGTGGGATCAATAATTAACCGAGTGTTAAATAACCTCTGTAACCACTCCATCTCGAATATATACTCTTCGAACACGTTCAGATATGCCTGTAAGTATTTCGTAATTAATAGTGTTACACCATCGTGCATGATCATCTGCAGTAATTCGTTGTCCTTCTTGAGAACCTATGATTTTCACATGATCATCTGGTCGAACATCGTCCCCAGCGTCAACCATTGTTGTGTCCATACATATTCTACCTAATATTGGACGACGGAGACCGTTTATTAAAACTTCGCCATTTTTGTAAAGACCCAAGCGCATACCATCACCATAACCAGCTCGGATCACTGCAACACGTATTGGAGTTGATGTAATATATTTTCTTCCATAACTAATACTTGTTCCTCCAGGAAACTCGCGAGTTTGAATTACATGAGTTTCTAACGAAAGTACGGGTTCAACGTCAATTGTACTGTTACAGCGATCTGAGGGATAAAGTCCATAAGCCAGCAGTCCCGGTCGAACTGTATTCCCAAATATTGGATGGTGCAATATTCCACCTGAGTTGGACACATGAACAATAGGAATAGTTATTTTAAAATCTCGAAGTTTTTTATAGATATCTTGGAATCTATTTATCTGCATAAGAGTATATTCTCTATCGTTATCATCTATACTATCCGCAACAGGGAAGTGCGTGAATATGCCATAAACTTGTATGTTAGGGAGCATTGACACTGCAATTATTTCACCCACAGCATCCTGCCATGGAATCCCTGTTCTGCCCATTCCGGTGTCTATTTCTATGTGAATTTGAACTTTTTTATTAACCTTAACGGCTTGTTTGGAAAGTTCCTCGGCAAAAACACTGTTTACTACATTTGGTGATAGTGAGTGATAAACCACAGACGGCATCTGCTCAAGTGTTGGTGGAGTTAATATTATAACCTCACCCTCAATTTCAGCATCCCTAAGCTCGACACCCTCGACAAGAGTAGCTACGCCAAAGCGTTTAATGCCAGAAAGTGAGGCTTCACGACAGATTGGCACAACACCGTGACCATACGCATTTGCCTTTACTGCAAGAATGATCTCTCTATTGCCAATCTTTCGTTTTATTGCTATAAGATTACGTTTGAACGTACTGAGATCTATCTCGCAGAATGTTTCTAAATAATGTCCTCTTGGATCATGCATAGTTTCCCTTTATTTCAATCTTATAAAAGTCACATAACTCTGAGAAGCAAGAGAATTGTAAATTTGTTCCTTTTTTCCAATTAATTGCTTGACTATTTCTTAAATTCTAAAATTTTGATATTCTAAATACTTTCATTGTATCCGATTTATAAATTATTTGAGTAGCAGCTTTTTGCGAATTCAAATTCTACATAGAATGAAATAACAAGAAGCTTGAAATATTGAGCGTTTGGGTTAAAGCATAACTTGTCTGAGATTTAAATAAAGATATCAGTCTTGTTCTTAAGTAGTTTATTAGGAACATTTGTCCTTTAATGCGATTAGTTAATAATATGAAATAGAATCCGTAGGAATTAGCTTGGAGATATAATGTTGAACGTTGCTTATCAGTGGATACAAAGCATAACAGGTATAAGTATAGCAACTCAGAATAAAATATTCAGCAGTGCAATTATTATACTTGTTTTATTGGTTTTGAGAACAATTCTACTAAAAATTGTATTCAAACAGACAACAAATGCGCACACTCGATATGTCTGGCGTAAAACATCGTCCTATGTTGCAGTAATATTAGCAATTTTTGTTGGTGGTCGAGTTTGGATTGCGGCTTTCGCATCTATTGGCACATTCCTTGGATTGCTCTCTGCTGGTATTGCTATAGCATTAAAAGACCTTCTTGTAAACATCGCAGGATGGCTATATATAATAAGCTTTAGACCCTTTGTAGTTGGCGATAGAATACAAATTGGAGACAATTCAGGTGACGTAATCGATATTAGTGTCTTTGGTTCTACGCTTCTGGAAATCCGAAAATGGGTCGATGCCGATCAAAGCACTGGAAGAATTCTCGTCATCCCTAACGGACAACTTCTAACACTCTCACTAGCAAACTACACCAAGGGTTTACCATATATATGGAACGAAATCCCCATTTTAATAACTTTTGAAAGCGATTGGAAAAAAGCTAAGAAAATGTTTTTGGAAATTTTGGTTAAGCATGCTAAACCGATCAGCAAATATGCTGATTTAAGGCTCGATGAAGCCAGCAAGAAATTTATGATAAGCTACAAAAAGCTTACACCAATTATTTACACAACAGTCAAGAATAGTGGTGTATTGCTTACGATGAGATTCCTCTGTGAACCTAAATCTAGAAGGTCTGTGGAGATGGAGATATGGGAAGATATACTCGATCAGTTAAGTAAATGCGATGATATAGACCTTGCATATCCAACACAAAGATTTTACAACAATGCTATTGGGGGGAAAGAAAAGCATAAACAATCTCCAGATGGTTTGAAGGACATGGGAACCTAAACTAAAAATTAACAATAATCTGTATTGGGAAAAAAGCTTAGTTTAACATAGTAGTCGATTATTACATATAGGAATATATTATTATTAAACAATACTTCGGGGGGTACAATGAAAATTTCCACGAGATTAAGATACGGAGCTAGAGCTGCTCTCGAACTCGCAAAATCATATGGTGATAAACCTATTCCCATTCAATGGATTGCCTCAAGACAAGACATTTCATCCTCATATCTAGAACAGCTATTAGCCAAGTTGAGAAATGCTGGAATAGTTTCTAGTTTTAAAGGACCCGGTGGCGGATATAAGCTAAGCCAACCCCCAGAAAAAATATCTATTTTAGACTTAGAAACTGCGCTTGAAGGGAAAATGGCATTAGTAAAGTGTTGTGAATTCGAAAAATGTGACTGCGGAAGAGAAGATTATTGTGTCATGAAATTGTTTTGGGTTCAATTGCAAAAGTTAATGATTGATTATTTAAAGAGCATTACTCTTCAGGATGTTCTTGACAAGGAGAAAGCGATTGTTTCAATAAAAGGAGAGAGAAAACCACGTAAGGTTAGAAGAAGAAAAGTAAAAGAGTAAAAAATTTAACTTGAATTAACATATTTTTTCAGGAATTTTTGGTAACAATAATCGATTGTAAGAAGTCCAACATTTTTTACAGTATAAGCATGAATATTGATTAAAATTATTTATATCTGAAGATTTTCGACTCACAGTTGATATTTCAAATATTAATTTACTTATTTCAGATCAAATGTTATATTTATCATATATTCGATAGTATTATTAACGAGGTTAAAATGTCTGATTATTTTTGGGTGTCTGACTTGCCCATAGGAAAATGTGAGTATAAGTTTACTTGGAGTCCTGAACAGCTTGAACTAGAGGAGAGAGGGATAAAATTCCCGAATCCAATAAAATTAAAACTGCAGTGTTACCGACAAGGTTTTGAAGTTGCATGCACGGGAAATGTCAGTACTAAAGTCGAAGCTCAATGTGTAAGATGTTTAGAAAATTTCGAAATTGACGTAAATGAACCGTTGAGTTTCTCTGTCAGGCTCGGATTGGGTGCTAAGTCTGTTCTCTCACTTTGGAAGGAGGATATTGTTTCCGTTGAACGTTTCAGCGGTAAGATAGACATCAAACCTCGTATTAGAGATGCAGTTTTATTAGGTATTCCAAATTATCCTGTCTGCCATGAAAACTGTCTGGGATTGTGTCAAGTTTGTGGGGTGAATTTGAATAAGGTGCAATGTGAACATTCTAAGAGGAAAGCAAAATCAATAGACCCACGATTGCAAAAATTATCTGCATTACTTGAAAGAGGAATTGAGGAGGAATAGATCTGTAAAATTTACAAGTTGCATTCTAACTTTGAAAATAAATGATAAAATAGATGACACAATGCCGATATTTTTTGATGTGATGACTTTGGCTATTTAGATCGTGTCAATATTGAATAACAACACATTGTAAGCTATGATGTAAGCTCAATATCTACAATAATCCAATAATCTTTTCTATTATTAAAAAAGATTATAAATATTCTTAGAAAGCAATAAATTACGTGATTATTCTTGAAATTATGAATAAAATCTATAGATTTGGAGTCAATGAAAATAATAGGAGGATAATATATGGCACTGCCAAAAAGAAGACAATCGAAGACACGGAAGCGAAAACGCCGTACCCATTACAAGCTCAAAGCGATAAACTACGAGGAATGCCCAAATTGTCATGAACCGAAATTACCACATTTCGTCTGTTCACACTGCGGCTATTACAACCGACGACCAATTTTGAAAATAAAAGAAAAGGAGAAATAGAACGTCCTTAGTAAGTTATTATAAATCCATTTGGGCTGCAAAACGAATTAAAGATTTGACAAAATCGGAGCAGAAAGTTGTTGTGGCTTTGGATGCCGCTGGTGGCGAAAACGGAATAAAGAATAATGTGGATGCAGCAATAGGGGCTCTTTCAGAAATTAATTCTCTTAATATCACATTAGTTGGCAGAAAACCCGAGATTGAAAAATATTTGAAAAAATCATATCTTAGAATTCCACGCTTAAGTATTTTTCATGCTGAAGGTGTTGTAGATATGCAATGCACAGCCATTCACGCTGCGAAGGATGAAAAGAATTCAATTGTTCAAGGGATAGAACTTGTTAAAGCCGGGAAGGCAGATGCTTTCGTTAGCATGGGCCACACCGGTGCAGTCACTGCAGCTTCACTCCTCAGGTTAGGAACTCTTCAGGGAATAAAAAGAGCTCCGATATTAACGATTTTTCCAACTACCGCGCAACACGTTATGGCTGTGCTAGATGTAGGCGCTAATGTTGATTGTAAACCGGAACACTTAGTTAATTTTGCTATGATTGGCTCTAAATTTGCTCAAGTTATGATGGGCGTTGAAAATCCAAAGGTTGGGCTTATTTCAATCGGTGAGGAAAAGTCGAAAGGAAATGCCGCTGTTAAAGGAGCATACAAAATTCTTATGGAGATTTCATCTGATCTTAAGCTTAATTTCATTGGCAATGTCGAAGGTGGAGATATTTTAGAAGGAATCGCTGATGTTCTAGTCTGTGATGGTTTTATTGGTAATATTCTTCTTAAGTACACTGAAGGAATTTTCTCGTTGGTTAAAAAGCTCTTTCGTGTAGGTCGAAGATTTTCTATGTTATCTTTGATAGGTGGATTATTGATGTATCCTGCAGTAAGGAGAACAATAAGAGATTTTAATTACGCTGAGTATGGTGGTGCACCATTGTTAGGGATTAACGGTAACGTGGTAATAGGACACGGTTCAAGTTCATCCAAAGCAGTAAAAAATGCTATAATTGTTGGTTATAACATGGGTCTTATTCATTTACCCGAAGTATTAAAAGAAGCAGCAAAAAATCTGGAGGCTTGTAAAGATGCAATCAAAAATATTGGGAACCGGGGCAGCAATTCCTGATGGTATATTAACTAATCTGGATATAGAGAAAATTATTGACACAACCGATGAATGGATTAGGACAAGAAGCGGAGTTGTCGAACGGCATATATCGGATAAAGATACTCCAAGCTCGGTACTTGCAAAGGAAGCTGCAGAAAAAGCAATGGAAATGGCGGGAATATCTGCTAATCAATTAGATGCAATTTTAGTAGCTTCGGTAACACCGGATCATACTTTTCCATCCACAGCATGCATTCTTCAGGACAAACTTGGTGCGCTAAAAATTACTGCATTCGATTTATCTGCAGGTTGCACTGGATTTATTTATGGAGTTGCTCAAGCGGATGCTTTAATCAGAAGCAATAATGCGAAATTTGTTCTTGTTGTGGGTGTTGAAGAACTGACAAAGGTTACAGACTGGACCGACCGGTCTTCATGTTTCTTGTTCGGTGACGGAGCAGGTGCTGTGATTCTCGGTCAAAGTGAAGATGACAAATCTGGTATCCTGGCAACTTACACCGCATCAGATGGAAGTTTAGGGGGATTATTGTATCAGCCAGCAGGAGGAAGTTCTAGACCGGCATCACATTACAGCGTTGATCATCATATGAGTACTATTCTTATGCGTGGAAACGAGGTTTTTAAGCATGCAGTTCGTCAGATGGAGGAGGCAGCTCTAAAGGCTCTAGAATTATCCGGTGTCAGTAAGGAAGAACTGGACTGGCTGATTCCACATCAAGCCAATATTCGAATCATCGATTTTTTAGCCCGACGATTAAAGTTACCTCACGATCAAGTGGTAGTTTCGATCGACAAACACGGGAATACATCTGCAGCTTCAATCCCTCTTGCATTTGATTTGGCTGTCCGAGATGGTCGAATTAAGCGCGGTCAGAACGTTGTTATGGTTGCGTTTGGAGCTGGATTTACATGGGGTAGCGTTATGATTAGATGGTAAATATGATAAAATTGCATTGAGAAACTGTAAAAAATCAATAAAATTACATTGAAAATTCGGATTTTCGCAATTTGGAAAATATCTTGACATTCTGAATTAGTGACATTTAATATCGACTTCAATCCGGCGTAGCTCAACAGGTGGAGCGAGTGGCTGTTAACCACTAGGTTGGGGGTTCAAATCCCTCCGCCGGAGATTTTAAAATCCAGGGGATTTGATTGGGTTGGTAGTAGAGAGGATCGAGAATCATAATTCAGACATACATTATACAAAACTACTCACAAGGTATTATGTTATAAATTCAGTAAGAGGAAAAGAAAATGTTTTCTAGCAATGCTAATTGCTCGAAACAGATTCGATTAACTTGTCGATATTTAAATTCAAACCCTCAACCCATAACATAGCTTTACCGTCGTGCAGAAGAAGTATCGATGGAAATTTAGATATAGGAAGAATTTTCTTAAAGTAATCTATATCTCCAGTAAAAATCCTACCTTTAAGTTCTATTTCACTGCAAAAATCAACAGCTCTTGAAAATTCCTCGGTTTCAACGAATAGTAGTTTATGGATGGGTAATTTACTGAGTAATTTTATGGTAGATATTGAAATTTCACTCTCAGTGTCGAAGAAAGCCAGCAAAACATTTCCATTATTCCAATCCTCATCTTTCAAAGGTTCTCCATTAATGTCCGAAACATCCTCGATGTTTGGTTCTTTGAACTTTCGAACTAATAGATCTCCCGGTGAAATCATTTCTATTGGCGGAAAACCTAATTTTATAAATACATTCGATGTCTCCTCTTCAGAAATCTCGAAGGCATTAACTTTAACAAAAGCCTCGCCATATGCGTTTCGCCACCCCGAAATTACAGCATAATTTCCTTCGGGGATATCGGTATAAACCAAGAACGAATCCACAACTTCTTCAGGTGGTGTTATGTCTGTTATTCGACCGTCATCAACCTTAACGATGGTATAATCGGTATAATACTCAACATCAGTTTTAGGTTCAACATCATAAAATAATGCTTTCATATATCCTGTTTTTCTCTCCTCTTCCATTTCTTCCTTCTCGAGCTCAATTCTCTGCCACTCATCTTTATCGAAATATTCTACCCCTTTATAATCCCATGCAATGCGAGCAGGAATTCCAAGAGTTCTAAATCCCGCTGCTGCAAGCACTAAACGTTCTAGTTTCCCGCCTGTACCAGCGATTAATACCTGCTTAGGATTCATCATTCCCCCAAAATAGTTTCTGTCCCATAGTGTATCTATATCATTTTGTATGAACTTTAGAATTTTCTTAGCACATTTTGAGGGTTTGTCACCGGTGAATTTCGAAAATTTCTGCCAGACGGAAGAATACCAATAACCAAAGTCCTCGAATAGAATCCTTGGATTTGCAACATAATCCCAGAAAAGTGAGTCTTCATAATCTTTTTCGAGAGAAAGCTCTCGTTGAGATTTCAGATTAACCCATAATTCTTTCCAGCCAGTTGAATCTGGAATCAAGAGGTCCTTCGTTTCCATAGATTCCCAGAAATCTAATATGTCTTCTTTTTCCTCTGAGCTCGATTCCCAAAACGCTAAAAGATTATTTCGGTTTCCTCGCGATTTATTCATTATGTCAAGAAAACGAGCAGTAAAAGTTGTATCTTCGAAAATAGATGCAATATCCTTCTTAACTCCTTTAAGTTTCTCCAGTCGAAGATCATGGCGAAGTTTAGATATTTCTGGAGCTTTATAACTAGTATCTTTCTCAACTTTGACTTCTTTTCTGACGCGCATCCAGAACATAGTATCTGTGAGAGGTTGGTAATGTAATTTAAGGTCAATTTTTTTAAAATCATCACCATCGTCAAACGGAACAATCTTAAAATCCCATAACGATTCTATACCAGCAGAGACGAACAATTCCGCTTTTCCTAGTGCAAAATGCACAAAACCGTTTTTATCAGTCGACTTGTGAGCGACAGGTCTTATAGATGAATAATTAAACACCGAAATCCAAACATCCACGCTTTCTGCAGGCGAACCTTCTTCATCCTCGACATGAACGTCGATGCCGGTCGTATCAGAATAATTAGGAGTTAGATTTAGCAGCGTGAAACCATCTCTTGATAGATACACCGGAACCTCTGCAGAATCCATTTTACCCCATGCAATTCCTATAATAATAGGAGTTCTCTTGACAGCCTGAGCAAACCATGCACCATCGAGTGCTGTCATCTCTGCACCACCCAAGAAATGCCATCCTTCTTCAGTCCAAACCTCAACCCATGCATGATTGCTATTCGTGAATGGCCAGTATGGTGTGTATGCTTTCCTAACAGGAATACCCACTGCTCTGCATGCTTTAACGAACAGTATTACCATCTCTTCGCAGCGACCTATTCCTCTACCAATTGTCTGCTCTGCAGATTGATCCCATCTGGACGTTGATTCGTATTTCATCTTCTCATAGGTCCATTCATTTATACTAAGGACTGCACATTGTAAATCCTTGCAATCCCGAACTCTTTCTAAAAGCTCAGGCATGTGAGATATCCTGAAATATTCCGTTGGTTCCTGAGAAACCCTAAGTGGTAATACATATCTTAGGAAATATTCCTCAGAGATTTCCTCAGCCCACGGAACAGAATCCATTACAGTAGCTAAAGTCTTGAGGTCCTCTAAAAAGGAATCCGCTTTAATCGAGACTAAATCGATTGTTGGCATTTCGGATAGAAGAAATTCAGACCATTCTTTGAGCTTACCGGTTGCGTTTGTTCGAATTTTTTTTATCTCTGGATTTCTTATGCTCGCTTGCTCGAGAGTGAATGATCTTCCAAATGCGAGTCCAACTAATAAAACTAAAATAAATCCGCTAAATTGTTTTTTCATTTTTAATCATTCCTATCATATATTTGGTTGCCTTTTGATGAAAAATAAAACTAATGCGGTGATAATAAATAGAAAGGATAAATATTAACATTTCTAAGTACCCAGTATGCTATTACTATTCCGAAAAGGATCCATATTAATATTGCAGGAATGTGAAATTCAGGCATCGGTTGTTTTTTAATTGCAATGATAAATCGATTTATTAAAGAGTACGATATAAAAGGTAATAGAATTACAGTTAAAATATTAGCACGAATAGCTCCGCTGAAATTACCATGAAGTATATTGTATAAAGATCGAAAAGTTCCACATCCTGGACAATAGTAACCTGTTATTATGAAAAAAGGACATTTAGGAATTAATTTGCAGCTATCTGGATTGGAGAAGAAAATTATTACAAAAATTAGAAGGATTGCGATAATAACTAAAATCGTCTTTATTTTTTCTCTCATGTTATATGTCGAATTTCTGCAAGCAACTCAATCATTGGTTAAATTTTACTTATATTACCCAAAAGACTTATTAGGATGCTTATAATCCAAACGGCTACACCAGTTATTACAGCAATGTTTGTCCACTTTTTTGCATTAAGGGATGCTATTTCAGCCTTCTCGTAATCTCCAATTTGCAAGTTGCTGCTAACCTGTGCAGAATAGACAATTGCTACGATTCCAAACGGCAAACAGCAAAAGATTGTAGCTAAAATAGCTTGAAGAAGGTAATTAGGTATGGGAGCACTGTATCGAGCAGATCGTCTATAAGTATCTCTTACTTTGTTTGGGTCGTATGTCGAAGGGAATTGCTGTTGATCATAAGGCTGTTGTTGATAAGGTTGTTGCCGATATTGTTCGGGCTCTTTTTGGGTGCTTTCCGGTTGCTTACTTTGTGGCTTTGCTCCCGGTTTATAAAGCGAATGACCACAGATAAAACATGATAATGCATCTTCAGGATTTTCTGCATTGCATTTCGGACATTTCATTTAATCCCCCTAAACATGATAATATGAGGTTCAATTATAATAAGCAAATATTTGAATACAAAGGAATTAATTGTATATTATAACTATATGAAATAATTTTATTGCCAAATTCAAGAATGTTTCTTATAATTGGAAAAACTTTAATATAAGGAGGGCAAATGGATTACTCGACCAAACAAATCCTGATCTGGCTAAATATCATAGTTCCAGGGCTTGGAACCTTACTGACCAATCCTGAAGATGCACTTCTCAATCGACCTAAACTTAAAACATATGCAATAATCCAAATAGTTGCATACGCAGCTGGAATTGTAATTACACCTTTTACATGTGGCATAACTGGAATTATCTCATTAGGAGCATGGGTTTGGGCGCTAATCGATACGATTTATATCTTCAAGATTTTCAGCGAGCAGGCTCAAAAGGAGAAAGCAGGTGGTGGACAGGCTCCTCCAGCAGCATAACAGTAGATTTGTGTTACTTTAATTTGTTAGACATATTTGTTTAATTTAAATAGAGCTGATCTTAATTGGTCGGCTTTATTCAAATGGGTAGTTGTATCGATCGCGAAATCCTTGTATTTTAATTTGAATCTATTAAGGTCTCTGGCAAGAAGTTTACGGCTTTCTTTTCCTAGCGTTGGTCCAGAGGGCAAATATAATACCACCAATTATTCCTGCAATAATCGAGAATGCAAAAAACGATAGAGAAACCAAAAATCCTTTACCAGCACTTTCTCCGAACAACTCGAAAAAATAAGCAAAACTCGATTCTCGCACACCAAGTGCATTCAAAGAAATGGGGAGCAAACTTATCACCCAAACCAAAGGTACCGTTAGATAATATACCGATAACGGAAGTTTGGCTCCAGCCACAATTGACGTAATCATAAGAATTGAAATAATTAATGCTTGGTAAATCACAGATAAAACAAAACCTTTAACAAGCAAACCCGTATTATGTCTATAACTTCGTAGTATTTCGATGAATTTTGCAGCTTTCTCACCAAATCCCCAAGGTATGAAGCTTAGAATTTTTTTTACAACATTTTCTGTTCGAAGCAAAAGAAAAAGTGACAATCCTCCCCATAAAGCAACGTTAAGAACTATTGTAGCAATAGTTGTTATCTTTCTGAACGGCGCAAAAGGTAATGCAATTATTGAGATAAAAAGAGTAGCAACTGTACCGGTTATTCTTTCCGCTATAACAGAGGAAT
The DNA here is from genome assembly GCA_964562425.1 of uncultured bacterium. GTDB lineage: Bacteria > UBP14 > UBA6098 > B30-G16 > B30-G16 > JAUWMV01. Next base: position 5,829 of record CAZLTJ010000015.1, on the reverse strand, counting down.
AGGCACCAGCCATATTATCTATTTCCTTACCTGCCATATATCCCCTAACAATATCACCGCCTACACCAGAGGGGAGAAAATTATTAAAAAAATAACCCACGAAATACATTCTAACTAATTTTAAATATGAAATTTTCCCAAAAGGAGCTATGAATATTTTCCATCGCCATCCAGCAACTAAAACCGTTGCACAGAATACAATAGTGATCGGTATAAACATCCAGAAAGGGAATTGCTTTAGATTGATTATAAATTCTGAAAGATCTATTCGTGTGAGTAAAAAATAGATAAGACCAACGCTGATCGATCCCTTTATTAATGTTAGCAATGCATTTTTTGTTTTCTCGGACATAATGTGATATCGACTACTGTTGTAAAACAACTTTTGATAAACAGAGACCCTGTGGAGGTGCAGTTCCAAATTCAACTATTCTCTCTCCCTCGATTATCATTTTCACAAAAATTTCAGAAGAAAATTGATTTTTTAGTACAGCAACCATCCCACCCACAAGAGATCTGACCATTTTATGTAGAAATCTGTTTCCGAAAATTTCAAATATTTTCTCAAATTCATTTTCTGTCCATTTAGCATCAAAAATCATACATTTTGGGTTATCTGGAAGGTCTTTCACAATAGAGAATGCCGAAAAATCATGCTCTCCGATAATATTTCGTGCTAACTTTTGAAGAATTCCAATATCTAAAGGTGTCCCAATCATCCATGCGTATCGAGCCTTTAGGGGAATTTTTTGGTCTAAGATTGTGTACTTATATATCTTACCGATATTGTCATAGCGAGCATTGAAAGGCTTTTCAGTTATTTTCGCTTGCGTGATTGCTATATCATCCGGTAGCATCCGGTTAAGTCTGTATATAAGGTCGTTAGGTTTATATCTTTCGGGTGCTTTAAAAGAAGTAATTTGATCTTTGGCATGAACACCTCTATCTGTGCGAGACGCATTAACGGTTTTAATTTCAGTGTCAAACAGCTTCTTAAGGTTGTCCTCGAGGATTTCCTGTACGGTAAGGAAGTCTGGTTGTATTTGCCAACCAAAATATTCTGAGCCATCGTAACTTAAATGAATTATGTGCGTCTTAATCTTCAGAGTATTACTACTTTCAATAAGAAATAATATTTGGATTGTGAAATTTTAATTATTTAATATTCTGTTGCAAGAATAATCGTTATTAAATCTATTGGAACTGTTATCTTTTTACCTCTTTTTCGTATAATTCAACGGCTTCCATAACATAAGCCAAATATTCGTATGCAATACCACCACCGATTGCAAGAGCCTGCGAAGCTGCATCTAATATTTCTTCCTTACTTGCTCCAGCCTTAAGGCAAAGTTTTGTATGCAGAAATATGCATGGCTTACAATAATGAGAGATCACAATTGCAAGTTGTATTAATTCTTTATATTTTGTTGGGATTGCTGACGGCTTCTTGGTTTCACGCCAGAAATCTAAAAAACTCTTTGCTATGTTAGGATTTTCTTTACGAAAATCTCTCAATCTTTTATCCAACATTTTCTGGTGCAAATCGGCAAGTTCAGCATTATTTTTTTCCTTATCCATATAATACTCCCGTTTTTGTTAATAATCTCAATACTCACATCTTATACAACATTTCGATGGATGCAAAAACATTCAATAACCGATATTCATTTGAATAAATGCTAATAAAATAAGGCATTTGAAAAATTGTGCATTTTCTAAAAAGGAAGATTATGTGACAGGTTCTGGTTCTGATTTTAGTTTCTCTAATAATGCTTTAGCTTTAATTCGGTTCAGTTTGAAGCCTAAATCAATAGGTTCAATAC
>CAZLTJ010000015.1:0-3996 GCA_964562425.1 uncultured bacterium | reverse complement strand
ATATAGTACTGGAAGTTTATATGTAACTTCAAACTCCTTCTCAATTCTCTTCTGATTTCCCTCATACATTACTGAACAGAAAGGACAAATAGAAATCAGGGCATCAGCTTTTGCTTCGATTGCACCATCAAGTTTTGCTCTCGACATTTTTAAAGAGTCGATTTCTCTTATACCAAGAATAGCACCACCGCAGCATTTATCTTTCTCTCTATAGAATAATGATTTTGCACCGGTAACTTCGATTAATTCATCTAAAGAGTGCGGGTTTTCTGGGTCGTCATAATTGTCATATATCTGAGTCGGTTTTGTGTAATGGCAACCATAATGTGCTGCCACTTGAATTTCATCTAAAGGTCGAACAACTTTTTCTTTGATATTATCTATTCCGTAATCCTCATGGAGCATTCTCGCGAAATGCTTAACAATAACAGTACCTTTGTATTCAAGATTGTACTTTACAAGTTTTTTGTTCGTATCGTCAAGAGCTCCTGGATTATGTATGAAATGATAATTTGCTTCCTGAAGTGTTTCAGTACATGCTGAACACAACGTAACGACGTTTAATCCCTGTTTTTCTGCCATTGCAAGGTTTCTTGCTGCCATAAGAAATCCTGCATCCTGATTAAGGGATCTAATTGGAAAACCACAGCATGTAAATTCGAGGATGTCAACTAATTCTATACCTAATTTTTCTGCAACATTTCTGGCAGAAAGCTCGTAATTAAGCCCTCTTGCTGGAACTGTACAGCCTAAAAAAAGGACAAATTTCATTCTTTTACCTCCATATTTTCATACCAATAATATTAGCACTCGATGAATTCAAAATCAAAAAAAATGATTTTATCAATAAGGGAAATAAGATTTTAATCCTGTTCTATAACTCGTCTTGCAATTTCGCCTACACCGTAATCATCGAGAATTTTTCTAATAGGCATCGGATCCTCCAGAATAGACGGCAGATTAATCTTTTCGCGTCTCTTGTTGAGATCTCCGACCTCAAAAAGTCTTCCGAATTTGTAAATTTCACCGGCTTGAAGTTCGAATGCTTTGTGTACTATACCGTGTTTGACTGCGATATTTTTTAATACCATCATAAGTTCAGTAATCGTAACATCTTGTGGACATCTTTCCTGACAGGCAACACATCCGGAACATAACCATACAAACTCACTGTTAAGAACTCGATCTCGCATTCCCAGAAGAACCATGTGAATTATTTTTCGAGGATTGAATTCTTCATCGAACTCACGAACCGGACATGATACAGAACAAGTTCCGCATGCGAAACATTTTGTTATATGTTCTCCACCTGGTGTATTCTTCACTTCTTCAACGAAAGATGGGTCGAGAAGTTCAGCTTGAATAACTTCCATTTAACACCTCTTATGAATGCTTTTAACTGCAAGTTTTGAAAAGTGAAAATAAGAAGATTTACGAGTTAATCAAGGTATTTCTTGTGATGTTATTAGGATTTTGTTGAAGCAAATTCACATTATTACTTTATCTATAAAATAATCCCTCACGATTAGTAAAAACGGTAAGAGGCTTCCATTTTAAAAAAGAAGTATGAGATGTTTCAAAACTCACAATTCTCATTAACTCATTGATTATTATAAGAGTGTTTATAAGAAGTCAAGTTTTTCTCATTTAATTTTTTTTTGAGTGATCTTTGAAAAAATTAGATATTAAACATAGTCCAATCTGATTAATAAAAACCCCTCACCATTTTTAGTAAGGGGTTTCATTTCTTCACATGTTAAACCAAAATTGAATAAAAAGAGTATTCAGTATTTTATCTTCGAACTTTGGATATGTATTCTACGCCCACTCTTCGGTTTATTGCACGTCCTTCAGGAGCTTCGTTGTCACCAATAACCTCTTCGAATGTAGTTCCGTCATCTTTCATTTTAGAAAGCGCATACGATTTGTCCGGACCGAATCCTCTCGATACAAGTTCAATACTGTGATCTTTTAACCATGTATTTAATTCTTTTTCCGAATCAATATTAAGCAGCTGAATTAAATAAACTCGAAGATTCTTGAGCTCTCTACTCGAACGCTCTTCCGATAATTCCTGATTACGTCTTCTAAGACCGATAATATCCGTATGTCCACCGATAACCACTCTAACCGCTTCGCCACCGCGCTCACCGAGTTCGATAATACGCTTAGCTACAGCTTCCATTCGGCTGTGATAATACGGTGACAAAGCAACTGGTTTATCAAAAGCGAATACAACAAGCAATGCGGATTCGACTCCGAACACCTTGTCCACCTGGTCAACGATTAATGTTTCAGATAATGCTTCACCGACAGCACCAATTTGGTCGGTTGCTGAGACTTTTGCATAATAGAATTTGCCACCCTCGATGTATTCACCGCTTTCAAGTTTCCAGTCCCACGATACTGATGCTGGTGGCTCGCCCTTGCCTGCACTGATAGTTTTCACTTTGTCGCCACCTAATTCAAAGAGTTCAACTCTGTATGAAACAATTGGGTTGTCGGTTTTAACTGAAAGATTGATAGTGTTGCCGGGATTCTCAACATTAATACCTTTTGGTATCTTTCTACCTGCAAATGGCTTAAATATAACACCATCAGGTGTTAGACGAATTATAACATGTGGTTGATCCGCAGGATATTGACCTTCACCCCAAGCAAACACACGAGCCCACAAATAAAACGGAATATATTTATTCATCTGTTCTTTAAGATTAGCTGCTCTAAGGAACGAAGTTTCGAGCAAGGTCTTTCCTTCTTTATCTGTGGCATAACCTTCAAGAAGAAGCATTACATCCGGGTTTCGTTCCATAATTTGCTTAAAAGTAAGAGCTTCTTTAGTAAAATCTACAGTTTTCTCTGTTTCACCTGTGTTGAATTTAATTGTTTGCATTTTCTGAGCTGCAGTAAGCTTTGGCATTTCCGGAACAAGTTCTACACGTCGGTTTTCGTGCCTGATCTTTGGAAGGAATCGTTCAATGCCAACATATCTCTTTCCTTTGCCTGCTCGCTTTTTAGCGAGATCGGGAACATCTTCTTTTACTATCTGGTCTTTATTTGCAACTTTTGGAAGGAGATAGTCATAAACTGCATCTTGCCTTTTCAATGCGATATCTTTGTTGCCTTCACCGTCGCTCTCATCATCGTAATAACCGCCGATCCTTACTACAATATCAGGATTTATCGAAATTCTAGAACCCATTTTATCAAGTATTCTCTTGTACCTTGGGAGTATTTCAGCGCTTTTTGGTTCGAAGAAAATGATTGGGATAACAGGTTCTTCAGTTTCTTGGAATGTAATTCTTGTAACGTGCAATGTATCCTGACGGAATGTCACAGTAGGTGTAGGTGCTGGGTATATTTGAATCGAAAACTCACCTACGTTGTTACCTTCATCTAATTCGTCGACTTTACCGCTAATTTTCGGGATGCCTGAGCCGTCATCGTCAGCAGCGCAGAAAATCGTATATTCACCGGGCAGGAAGTCCTGGAATTTCACTGTTTCTGTGTATTCCTCCCCTGGTTTCATTTTCAGTATTTCACCGGTTCCCAAAAGAGAATAAGTGCCATCGGGTTTCCTTGAATATACTGAATAAGTTACATTTTTTGCCGGGCTACTTGTGAGATTTTTTAATATAACATCAACATTAATTTCATCACCCGGTTTAAGACGTTTCATTTTCGGATCCACGGAAACGATTGTGAAATCCCATACCGGGACAGGATTGGGTAAGTTGAAAATCGCAGAGAACTTATGGGAGGTTGCACCAGCTTCATTAAGTTTAGTAAGTGGATAAGCGAATGCATAATCGAAACCGAATATCCACTCCTTTTTAAGTCTCCATCCCAGACCGAAAGTTAATTCCTCAGTGCTGTATCCGGCTCTGATACCTACCATTTGCTTATAGAACCATCTTTCAGCTCCAAAATGCGGTGTAATATAGCCGTCACCTAAAGTATTATACCGAATATCGGCAGCTATGAGTGTGTTACTAA
>CAZLTJ010000014.1:0-35194 GCA_964562425.1 uncultured bacterium | reverse complement strand
GGCAAGGAGGCACTCTGGAGGCACCGAAAAGTGGCAAAATGTGGCAAAATATGGCAAAAAAAGAGCCTTCATCAATTTTCATGAAGGCTTTGTAAGTTATTGTTATTATAAGCATTAAGATAGTGGAGCTGGACGGGTTCGAACCGACGACCTCTTGACTGCCAGTCAAGCAGTCAGGAGAGCTTATTTCAGAGCGAGTTAGACTAAAATCTAATTCGCTTTTTTTATTCAGGAGACTCAATGCACAACAAAAACAACAGCCCTTAACTAAAAAAAAAATAAACATTGGAGAACACGCTCCGATATATTTAATATACGCTTATCACCCCTATTTTTCTATCCTACTACTCATAATCCTTTTTGCTATTTATATCGGAGTCTACTATGAACGATGATAATCTAAATACTATTAAGGTGCTTGAGAAATTGAAACAAAAACTAATCGCTACTGAGGATATTCTACTATCCGACCTCATTGACAGAGTGCTTTCTGATCTGCAACGAAAGGTAGATCAAGGCGCAATCCAACCAAGCACCTACGCCTATTACGGCTTCCGGCTTGCCCGGATTGCTCAACATTTAGGTAATCGCATGTTATCGCAGATTTCCATTGAGACTTTGGAACATTACTTTTACAAACGCCGAGTTCAAGACAGAATTTCCATTTCTACTTTACGTCATGAACACATCGCATTCGGCAAGATATACAATTATGCCATTAAATACAGATTTGCTAACTCAAATAAAATTAACAAGCTAAGTAAACCAGTCATCCAGACTAACTATACTTCATCTTATTTTCTCCGTCCTGCAGATATTGCTACATTGATTAATAACTGCTCTGAATATTTAGGTGAGATCATCACGATATTATATCACACTGGAATGCGAAAAGCAGAGCTTTCAAATCTACGTCCCGAAGATATTGATTTAAAAGAGAACCTGATATTTATTCAGCCCCACGAGGACTGGGGACCTAAGAACAACAAAAGCAGGGTTATCCCTATTGACAACATAATTCGCAAGCTTCTCAAAAAGAAAATAAACCATATGACTTCTGGTCAAGTGTTCATTTTTACAAGCACAAACGGGCATAAAGCCTATCATTTTCACAAAAGTATTAACAATTTATTCAAACGCACTGGGATCTACGATAAAATCCCTAACAATGTCAAAAAGGGTGTCCACTTTTTGCGTCACTCTTTTTGCAGTTACCTCGTAAACGATCTTAAAATTCCCCTGCCAGTGGTCCAAGAGCTTATGGGCCATTCCGATATTAAAACAACAATGAAATATATACATACTACTCATAAACATAAATTTGACGCAATTAAAAAGTTCGAGGACAATATATGTTAAGTCTTGACGAAAGCGCCTTTTATAACAACCCGGATAATTTCTACACCCGGGATCAAGTCTGCAAACTGCTGAATATTTCTGACAGTTATTTATCCGTATTAACAGCAAAAGAGCAAATTCCGTTTACCAAGTTGGGTAAATTCATTCAATTTCCTAAAGACGAAATTAATCAGTATATCGTTGAAAAAACCAAGACAGTTCATGTCAGAACAGCAATCAACAACCTTAAAACCAGGTAATTATTATTGTCCCAGGTATCAGAAATATTCAGGAAAATTCTGTCAACACTGGATCTGCAATATTAAAGATAAAAATGATAAAATCGGATTTTGCAAATTACAATCATATTTCAGGTGTATCGAAAGGATTGATAAATTGAAACCACACATAAGCAATAGTCAGGTCAGAGACTGGAACATCTGCCGGCGTTTATATTATCTCAAGCACATTATGGATATTAAACGCCGACCTGAACAACTGGGTAAGCCCTTAAAAATGGGCGCACTCTGGGATTTATATCAACAGTATGTATATCAGGAAATGGATTTCCAGTTAATTAATGAACTAATAAATGAATATGAAATAGACGAATTCGATGTTGCTAAAGTCTCTGCGCTTTTTAAGTCTCATAAGAAATTTATTGATCCTGATTATTCCTGCGATTGTCAGGTGGAATTACAAAAACAAATAGCAGAGGATTGTACAGTAAAAGGAATTATAGATCGTCTTTATGATGATAACTTTTTTGTAGAATCCAAATTATCCAGCCGTCCCATGTCATACCTTAATGTCTGGGGAGTAACCCCGCAGGTGGGTACATATTTTTTATTAGACAGCAACCTCGAATATGTTATTATGGAAGTTGCGCAGACACCGAAATTGAAAGTAAAGAAAAATGAAAATGCGGAAGAATTTGAAAATAGAGTTTTTAAGGACATTTGCACTCGTCCTTCACATTACTTTATCGGATTAGACCGGGACAAAGGAGCATTCGGCAAAGTGTTTCTACGTGATGATTTCAATATTGAAAGATTAAAGGAGCGGTATAAAATAATCGTTACTGAGATCAAATTCCTTGAAGAGCTTGGTGCAGATTCTTTTTATCAACAGGAAACCGGTTGTTTTGCTTACGGAACGGCCTGTGATTTTCTGCCTATTTGTGAGAATGACGATTACATAAGCGAAGATATGTTTAGAATAAAAGAACAGGAGACTACACAATGAGATTAGTTAAGGCAAATGATTTACCCAAGAGCAGTAATTTCTGGCTTATATATTCATACGGCGGTGTAGGCAAGAGCACCAGCGCCATTCAAAGCCTGCCCGGTCGTGTCGCTTATATCAGCTTAGAACCGCGCAATCCTCAAAAATGGTTAGAAGCCAGTGGGCGAGACCCTAAAGATATTGATTTCTTTTTTCCTGAAAGTTATGATGATCTGATCCAGTTCATACTTAATGCTAAGGACAATTTAATAGGAAAGTACAAAAGCCTATGTTTTGATGGTGTCAGTTACTTTATGGAAACTGATTTGAGCTTTGAAATCATGGATGAGCATTTTGAAAGTAAAAAAGGCAAAAATGGAAAAGTTGATACTGTTAAAGTTCATTCATTACAGAGCAAGATGTCAGAAGAAAGCTATGGCATTTTAGCGAAGCAAATGGAACGTCTATTCCGGGCACTTGCAAAGCTTACATTCCATGATATTAATGTAATAGTTCTAACTCTGCTTGATAATAATCCGACTTACAAAAGAGCACTAAAGGCAGGTCCGGCTTTAAGTGGTCGGGCATTCGCAAAGATCATTGACGCATTTTGTGATCTCATTGGCAAAGCCGATACTGTCATTGAAGATGAAGTTGTGACATACCCGCCTTTAGTCTCATTTGAAGGTGACGGGAGTTTTTGGTGCAAATATGTAGGTACTAAAATGCGGGGTAACGCTTTCGATCTTGACTTAGATTTTAAGTACTTGATTAATAACCTATAAAAAGAGGAAAATCAAATTATGATAGTTTACAAGGTTATTTTAACAAACGAGGAACGTAGAGCTTTATTAAGGTTTTTATCTGATGACAATTTCATTAAAACTTTTTCTACTGAACAATCTTTAAAAGCAAGGGACCCAAATCTTTATAATGCTTACAGGGCAATATTAGAAGCACAACCTAACTAAAAAGGAGATACACAAATGGAAGCAATTACTAAAATCCAGGAATTGAAACTTACAATACAAGATTTTGATTCAGCAGCCAAGATTCTAAATGACATTCTTGGCGAGTTCAGGGGAAATGTTGAGGGATTGATAATAGTTGATGATCCCGGGAAAGAGGCAGTATTATTAAGATTACAAGAAATCAGCACTCTTAAGCGAGAGCTTGAAGCAAGGCGCAAGGGCACCATTGTCAATTCCCAGAACTTCATCAGAGAGGTCAATGGATTTGTCAAACCTTATATCAGTGCGATTGATGAGATTAACAATACCATGAGAAAAAAAGTTCTCGGTTATGAGCGCGAATGTGAAAAGAGAAAATTAGAAGCTGAGAGGTTAGTTCGGGAGCAAGAGGCGCGGGATCTTCAAAGACTACGTAATTTAAGCAAAGTTGGTACAAATACAGAGAAATTTCAGACAGACATAGCAGAACAAAGAGAAAGGAGTGAAAATAACATTAAGAGTTTACACAGGGCAAAGACGCAGAATTTTAAAGAAGTTTCGAGTACGGTTCGTAAAAAGTGGACTTATGAAATTACAGATCATGAAATAATTCCACGCAAATTTCTTTCTGCAAATCACGGTCTCATTAAACATGCTATTGCAAATGGAGAAAGAAACATTCCCGGTATAGAAATCTATCAAAAGGAAGAACTTGCAATAGGCAGAAATTAATTAACCAATAATATTTCAACCAACAAGGAGAAAGCACTATGGTAATGATTAAAGGAGAAACAAGCGTTGATTTTGGTGGGAGTTTTAAAATTCCCACACCCGGGGAACATATAATGATGTTCCTCGAAGAACCGCTCGGTATAGAAGTAAACGATGATAGTCAAGAGCGTTTTGTTTGTCAGCTTGAAGTTATTGACGATCCCGCCGAAGACGAAAACGGCGCAGAAATCAGAATGTCGTTTCCTTTAGAATGGGAAAATATTGAGGAACGTGTCTGTAATATTCTCACATGCGCCGGTGTTGCCAGTGATATTGAGACAACTATTAATGACAAATATCCTGACAACAATTTTACTGTATTTTCAGATGAAGTTGTTGAGCAGATACAGTTAAAACTTCCGGGATGTGCAGTAAAATGTATTACATCAGTTCGCAAGCACAACGACCGTACTTACGGACAAATTGACCACATGGAGATTATTAATTCACAACCAGCAAGGAGTACTTCATCGAGTCAAAGAAAAACCACGGGTAACACGAGTACTGGTTCACGGCGCAGGACCCGGTAACAATTCTTCTCATTTGGTAGGTGGGAAAACAATGCAGGGCATCCGGGCGAGCGTAAAATGTGGGTACGTTCAAAGTGAATGTATCTGGGTGTCCTGCAGAACGGCACGGTGGCGGAATTTTGGTAGACGCAGTACAAGGGTGCATTAAACACTGACCCACTCGACGTAATTGACATTACGCTTATTAAATATCGAGCAAATGTTTAGTGTGCAGGTTCGAATCCTGCCCGTGCCACTAAACACATACATCGTAAAATAGCGGGATGTCCGTTGAGGGGCGGGCATCCCGCAATGGAGGCGGAATGAAAGATTTAATTGAAGAAGCTGAGAAACGGATTGCAAAATGCGAGGAGTCTTACAAATTCTGGTTAGAGAAAGACTACCATAAATATAGCGATGACGTATGTCATGCAATCGGGGATGAGATTAAAACACTGGAAAGATTTCTCGACCTGTTCAAACAACGGCAGAAAACTATACCTGATATTGATGCACTTGATCTTAATAAAATAGCACGAGAAATAGAAATATGCCACGAGTTTTCATCTTGCATAGTAAAAAACATTGGTACTGGTGAAAAAGCACACGATTTTGATACCAAAGCAATCAAAAAAATCCTCTCTGGGCATTTCATTAAGCCGGAGATAGATAATGAGGTAAAAGAGAAATGAATGAACCCTATTATCCTTCTGAAAATACATTAAATAAAATTAAACAATGGGATATTTTAAAGTGGGATAGCGTTCTCGCTCTGCTTGATTTTATAGAACAGGAATGGCGGTATTCAGAGAACTATTATAAATTATCGGGTAAACGAGTATTACGTTTAGAGTTGCATACAGCAGGTTGGAGTGGCAATGAGGACATAATCGTCTCACTAAGAAATACTCCTATGTTTTGGCTATTCTATTGGCAAAAATCAGTACGAGGTGGTCATTATTATTTTAAAATAAAACGTATGAAAGGGCAAGAATGACAGACTCACAACTTGACCGTCAAATAGCAATGTCGTTAGTGGGTACGGATATTACTAAGAATTGGGTGTGGAAACGTGGACAATACGCAATGACCCAAGAAGATATTAAAATCACACCAGTAGAAATATTTGCAAGAAAAGGTGATATAATTTTTATTGAGAAGGTTTTTGTTAATGATTTAGCTGCGCAAATTTCAAGTACAAATGAAGAGAATAATATAAGCATTTACAACGAATGTAGTACTTTTGTAAAATTAGAAACCCTTATCCCGATTCCTTCACTTAAACAGATGCTCGATCTGATTGAGGCGAAGGGATATAGAGGAAATGTGGATTTTGGTGAAGAACCTGCTCATTGTGAAATAGTACATGGTTTTGAAGTTTTTGATACGCCCTACTTCTCTTGCAGGGGATATGTATCTCAATCTGAAATGTGGAATGCTGCTTTGAGATTATCAAAATATATCCGAAAAGGTCAATCACCTATTGTAATTCATTTAGGAGACCATGATCCAAGTGGAATTGATATGTCGAGAGATATTAAAGAAAGGCTTGAAATGTTTGCCTTTCAAGGCATAGAAGTAAACAGAATCGCATTAAATATGGAACAGATTGAAAAATACAATCCACCGCCGAACCCTGCAAAAATGGATGATACAAGATATATTGGTTATGTTGATATTTATGGAGAAAATTCATGGGAATTGGATGCACTTGATCCAGAAGTTCTTGAACAACTCATATCTGATACAATATCTAAATTACTAATAAAAGAACGTTGGGAAAATTCTAAAAAGCTCGAAAATATTGAAAAAGAATATATTAAAAGTATGACAAAATAGGAGAACATTATGAAAATCAATCCAGATGATCCGGCTTTTCCAGTATGCTATGAAACTACTGAAAACGGACTTCATCTAAATGAATGGGGACTTACAAAACTTGAGGATTTCACGAAAGTTGCAATGGCTGCGATATTTTCAAATCCCAAATACAATGATTATACATTAAAAGAGCGCACAGTGCTTGCAGTAGATGTTGCAAAAGCACAGATTGCCGAACTCAATAAGGAATAATCATGGTTGTTAAATGTCCAAAATGTAATGATAATCGATGGTATGCTGATTTCAAGATAACGGGATTCAGGCGTACATTTTATTGGATTACAGAAGGAACAATTAAATTCAAAAAAGTAGTCCATTTGGATAAAATTGAAAAAATTATTGAATCTAAAAATGATCTTAAATTCTTGACTTGCGTAAATTGCGGTTATAAACAGGAGATTAAATAATGTCAGATATCGAAAGCATCCGTGAAGAAGCTCGCCAGGAAGCCATAGACGGGCGTACCGGTCGTGATACAGACCGATTGTGTGAATGTTGTGGTGAATATGCTTCATTTGATGAATACCATGCTGAGATCTGCGATGATTGTGTTGATGAAGAAAAATGTCGCAAAGAAGCAGAACAGCTTAGAGAAAGAAGAAAAGCATATGTTAGAAATAAAAAAGCTTCATAAAGAAATTGTAGGTTACAAGCCAACGCCTATTCCGCCCGGGTTCAAGTTAATAATTGACACCCGTGAACGTAATCCTCTTTTTCAAGGCAACGGCAATAGAAAGTTAAAGATAATTCATACCAGTTTGAAGCATGGAGATTACAGTATCAGGGGAATGGAAAATAAGGTAACAATAGAGCGTAAGCAATTAAGCGATTTATTAAGCTATGTCGGCAAAGACAGGAAAAATACAGAAAGGAAATTAGAATCATTAAGCTCTTTTTATTTTAAAGCTTTAGTAATTGAAGTAAAAGAAAATGAATTATTTAATTTACCGGACTGGACTCGGATTAGTCCAGAAGCAATCCGGGGTTTCTTAAAGTCCGTCAGGGTTAAATATGACGTTCATGTTTTTATTAATCACAAACGCCCGGTATTAGAACGCTGGATATTAGATCATTTAACTTACGCATATATTCAAATGAGAAAGGTTTAATTATGAGATTAGAAATTTATACCAACCGAAAAATTTTCACTCTTGATACTGACCGAGTCCGTCATTGTCCTACTGTTACAAAGTTTCAGAAAGATGGCATTAATATCTTAGTAGTTAGTAATAATGAACTTAAATATTATTATCCCGAAAAATACTTCAAAAATGCCAAAAGTTAATAAAATAAATAATAGGCTGCCTACGATCATTCGCAGGAATTCTAAAATTCATTTTTGTGCTATTTGTAGTCTAAAAATTCACCCTGGTTTCGGATATATCTGTAAATATAAAAACAACTCTCGCGGTTTTGTTTCAATTCACACAGTATGTTACAACCAAATAAAATTAAAACTTGAGGTATCCAATGGTAAAAATCAAAGGTCAAGATAAAGTTATATTAAAGTCATGGCAAGACTTTGAAAAAGAAATCATTGATTACGCATTGCATGGAATTCCGGCAAAAGACAAAAAGGGACATAGTGAAACAATACAGTTTCGAGTAATGCCTTACATGCTTGACATTATCAGCGAAGTTCGTCAGGCTATGCCGGAAGGATGGCTGCGTGATTCTAAAACTGGTAAAAGCATGAACCACAGTACTCTTTACCGGATAATAACCATTGTTGGCTGTAAAACCATACTCAAAATTATTGAAGAAAACACCGGGCAAATATTTACCGATCTTGACACCAAATTAAAATTATTAAACAAAGTCAGAAAAGCGCAGAGGCTCAATGAATTAAAACGAGAGGCAGAAGATTTACAAGACGATGTTATAAAATCAACTCTGCCAAACAAAAGCGAATTGGTTGACAAAATTAACGATCTCTGCTTTTCTATTTCAGAAGCGATTAAATAAAATGTCCCTATACATAATAATACATATACTAATACTATACTATAATATATATAATATATACGTATACAAGAAAATTTACTGTATACAATTACAATGCTACAATAATACATTATACTGCATTACAATATTACATTATACACTAATACAATAATACAATATACTGTATACAATAGTACAATATGACAATATGTTGAGGAGAAAATGATTAAAATATTCAGTGATCTTGAACTTGAAAAAGCGCGACCTTTAGGAGTAAATATGTATCCCGGAGACTGTGTTGATTGTGGTGAAAAAGTCTGGTTTAAAAAGGGATTTATTTACCGAAACTTTGATCCCAAAGTAAAACGCAAATTTGACATTCGTTGTATTGCCTGCGCTAATATTTACTTAAATAAAAGGAGAGGTTAATTGTTCACTTCTAAAGACATTTACACTGCTAAAAATTCTTATTTCAATTTTAAAAATCGAGAGTTCCGCGAATATCAAGAGCAGGCAATAGATTTCATCGTAAATTCAGAGAAAAAAATAGTTGTTCTTGAGTCGCCCCCGGGGTCCGGCAAATCATTAATTGGCATGATCGCAGGTAAACTTTACGATGATATGACATATATTGTTCATTCTAAGGTTTTGCAGGAACAAATTATTGAAGATTTTCCAGAAGCCGAATTACTCAAAGGACGATCTAACTACACTTGCGGAATAGACAATTCCCGTCAAGCCGATAATTGCCCTAAGGATAAATGTGTTCCCACCTGCGAATACAGGCTTCAAAAAGAAATAGTTAAAAATCACCCCCTTCGCATATTGAATTATGCTTACTTCATTACTGAAACAAATTTTATAGGTGCATTTTCAGGTTGCAAATTCATTGTCCTTGATGAAGCCGATTTGCTCGATCATCTTCTATCCAGTTTCATTTCATTGAATATCTCTGAAAAAGACATTAAAAGGCTCGGGCTTGAGGCGCCACAGTACAAAACAACAGCAAGTGACTATTCACTACCTGTTTGGCGAAAGTGGGCGCAGAAGGCTTTATATTGCGCCAAAAAAGAATTTAGAGAATTAGATCGTAAAATTAAGTCATTAGAAAGCAATGTTTATTCAGAATACCATGAAGCGCTTACCCGGGATCGTAAGCGTTTTGAAACTTTAATATACAAATTAAATCTATTTATTGAGCATGTCGATGAATCCTGGATATTTAAAGTTGAGAAAACAAAGTATGGTCAACGCTGGAATTTTTCACCCCTTTGGATTACACCAGAAATAGCAGAAGAATATTTCTTTAAACATTGCCCGGGTAAAATTGTTATGATGAGCGCTATATTCCCACCGATGAAAGTACATGCTTATCTTCTCGGAATTTCTCTTGATGATATAGATTACTTAAAATTGCCAAGTACATTTCCAGCTAAAAACAGACCAATTTACATCGAGCCTGCAGGTGATCTAAGTTATAAAACTTTTGATAGAGATGTAGGAAATGTGATTGATAAAATTCAATGGATAATACTAAAATATCCAACAAGCAAAGGAATAATTCATTGCACATCTTATAAATTAAGAAATAGAATATTAGAATTGATTAAAAAGAATAAAGTTGATGGAATATTTAAACGTTTAATTACTCATGATGCAGAAGATCGGCAAATAAAATTAAGTATATTTAAAGAAAGCTCTAAGCCGCTAATTATGGTTAGTCCGTCAATGGAGAGAGGAATATCATTAGATAATGAGCAGGCGCGGTTCCTGATAGTCAGTAAATGTCCTTATGAATCCCTTGCAGATAAAAGAGTTAGTCAGAGGTTATACGGATCCGGTTCTATTGGTAAATTATGGTACCGGTCAATAGCGATTCAAAATTTAATTCAAAGTATGTATAGAGGAGTAAGAAACAAAAAAGATTACTGTGATATTTGGTTAGTAGATGAACAGATTAAAAAGTTGATATTTGAAAATTTAAAGTTAATTCCAAAATATATTAGAGAAAGTATGCAGTAGGAATAAAAGAAAGCTGGGAAACTAAAATAATGTCGGAAAAAAAAGGCGGTAAAATTGATTTATTTGGAATAGAGTTAATTGAAAAACTTCTAAAACGTGGAATGTACATTAAGGAAATTGCTGAAATAATAGGGTGCCATCCCGGTGTTTTAGGTCAGTGGATTAAGAAACATAATATTAAAAGACATAACACAGTAGAATCAATGTTGAAACCTTATAATCCTTCAAGGCGCACGCAGGAATTTGAAGTTGTTGAACCTATGTCAAAGGGATATTATAAGAGAATTCTTAAGGAAGCGAGAGAAAACAGGAGATAAAAGTGAGATTGGCGGAATACTGAAATAGCGGCACAAAGGAGATAGTGTGATGAATGGAGTGATTATAATTCTTTACGTCTTATTATTAATGCTGTTAGCTACTCCTGTATACGTTTATTTGTATATTGATCGTCTATTTCATAAGCCAAATTTGCGAACGTATACGGGTAAAAAAATCCCTTTTAACTGGAAGTGGAAAGAAGGAATATGGTGTTGCAATCTTGATAAAGTTAGCGACCCTGAAATAATTAAATACATGAAAG
The DNA here is from genome assembly GCA_964562425.1 of uncultured bacterium. Taxonomy (GTDB): domain Bacteria; phylum UBP14; class UBA6098; order B30-G16; family B30-G16; genus JAUWMV01. The sequence goes on along the minus strand of CAZLTJ010000014.1, from coordinate 23,975 downwards.
GATTCCATGCATTTTATAAGGGTTTATATAATCAGCAAATTGGCGGAGATCAGAAAGAAGTGATTGAAAAATATATTAAGCGCAAATAGGAGATAGCATAATGGCAAAGACAAAAATCGAGTGGACTGATGAGTCCTGGAATCCTGTAACCGGCTGTACGAAAGTTTCGGAAGGCTGCCGAAATTGTTATGCCGAGCGGATGGCGAAGCGATTAGCGGGACGATTCGGATATCCGAAAGACGATCCGTTTCGGGTTACGTTACATTCTGAGCGACTCCAGGAACCACTGCATTGGAAAAAGCCGAGAATGGTGTTCGTGTGCAGCATGAGTGATTTTTTCCATGAGGATGTGCCATTTTGGTTTATTGATAATGTAATGGCGGTTATATATCTATTTCAAGATCACATATTTCAAATTTTAACAAAACGAATTAAAAGAGCTAAAAAGTATTTCGACGAAGTTATTGATAGTAAGCGTTATGTTTGTGATTCCGCTGAAACAACTACAGGATCAAGCGCATTCGGATTAGCGATTGCTAAAAAAATGAAAGATGAAAAATTACCAAAAAATCTCCGGCTCGGCGTGTCGGGTGAAGATCAGAAAACAGCAGACGAGCGGATTGCGGTATTATCACAAATTCCGGCAGCCGTGCGGTTTGTGAGTATGGAACCATTGCTTGAGAGGATTGATATTGAGTCACACATTGCAAAAAATATAAACTGGGTAATAGTCGGCGGAGAATCGGGTCCGGGAGCGCGTCCAATACATCCAGATTGGGTACGGTCTGTGCGGGATCAATGCGTTGAAGCGGGAGTACCGAAATTCGTTAAACAGCTTGGCACAGTCTGGGCGAAGGAAAATGGCGTGTACAGGCATGATCCGAACGGTGCAAATATGGATTATTGGGATGCTGGTTTACGAGTGAGGGAATATCCGAAATGATAGTTAATCCAAAACCAGGTGTGCGGGTGATGTTGCACTACGGCAATAATGACATCAAACGGCACTGGCGGACTGGTACGATTGTGATAGTTGGAAACGAATCAAATCAAATCGAGGTCAAACTTGACAGTGGCGAATATGTCATTGTATCACGTAGTAATTTAATGAGGAGAATAAGATGAAGTCAAAAGAAGAACTTAGAGCATTATTAGAAGCCAATGAGCTTACACATTGTTCTCGTTATATTTTTGCTCGAAACATTGTACTCAAGATTTTCCCCGCTCCCAAAAAGCCGACAGAAGAATACATAAGAATATTTCTATCTTTCTATAAACAAATTTTGAGAATGAATGAAAGTGCTATTAGGAAATTTCAGACATACCTTGAATGTTAGTAAAAAGTATTAGCCAGCATTTCTCTTTCTAAGATCAACATCTGTCTAAACTTTTCAACATCGAAATCCGGGCAAGTTTTTTTTGGATTAATTTCATAATGTCCGAGAACAGAAGTGGGTTCAAGTCTATTTTTTATCAATAATGTTTGTACTGCTTCAATTCCTGATCTTAGCTGTTTTTTGGTTAATTCACGTACACCTTTTTTGAGAATAAAACAAATTCCAAGAGAATCTTGATTATACCCCAGGGCATGAGCGCCAACTTCATTTTGTTCAATCCATTCATTAAAATCATTAACACGTCCAACCTCAACTGAACCGTCAAGAAAAGGAATATAATTTAATTCTTCAATATTTTTCTTTGTCGGATATCCGTTAGGAATTACAAGAGAATATCCGATTCCAGTATTCCAGCGTTCCCTATGCCATTTATCAATCATTAAAGCATTACCGAAAGGAGAATCAGAGCTATGGAGAATTATACTTTTAACTTTTTGCATTTTTATCTTTATTTTTACTTAATATTCCAAATATTTTATCTATCTTATTTTCTATTTGAGCCAAAGTTTTTTTAACTCCTGTAAATTCTGTTTGCATAATGACACCATCTTTAAACGGAAAATAATCTTTGCTAATTAATACATTATTATTTGCAATTTTCCGTGATGTGAAATCTCTTAAATCATTTATCATTTTCTCATCCTTTTCGTCCCGTTCTTTTTCTCTTTTTGATTCAGTAACTTCAATTCCAGCAACTATAGTATCTAAATCATCCTGCACTTTTTCAGTAATTTCCTTTACTTTCTCTTTAAATACCAATTTCCATAAAAATGTTGTAAAGATTGTTAACAAAGTCGCAGAGGATACTGTAATTAACAAAAAATCCTTAAGTATTTCCATTTCTATCATTTAACCGGCATTCCATATTTAATAATCTTATCGTTATATTTAAGAGTAATAATCCGTTTCTTTATAGGATTCTCAGAGTTATAAGCCAATCCAAACCCGGTTCCGGGATGTCCACCGGCATAAACGATTGAACCTTCACTTACTCCGAGAATATTATCATAATAATAAAAAATAGTTTCACCTTTTGAATCTTTTTCCCCGGGAACATGATTACATAAACGAATATCTTTACCACAAACCGAGCAGGTAACTTTTTCAGCGGTCCAACTTATACTTGCCTGATTCCAGATTCCACCATCAATATTTGTTTTAAGATCATTTGCAACAGAAACATTTCGCATCCAATAAAACTTCGGTACAATATATTTAACTTTTTTTTCAGTACCATCGAAAAGTTTTGTCATTCTGGATCTAACAGAACCACCAAAAAATTTACCGAGAGGTAATTCAATTTGTCCAAGTCCTAAATATCCCCCTTTCTTATGACTATCCATAAGAGGAGCACCGTTTACCAACTCTAATAAAATCTTTAAATCTTTATCCCGGAACCGTCCGAAATAACAATTAATGGCATTACCAGTAAGCCAGCATTCACGAATATAAACATCATCAGCAGAAAGTTCAGTAGGAAGATCAAAGTTTTTGTTAATAAAAGCAATATCAGTATCAACTTCTTCTTTTGAGAGATTGGACTTTCCGATAGAGCCTAACAAGTTATAATTACTATACTTCTCCATGAATAATTCCTTTCAATCTTTCATAATCCAATACATAGCCACAATGAGGACACAAACCCTTTCGTTTAGTAACCCAATTAATAGTTTTCTTATCGGAATATCCTGAACAACGAGGGCAATTTATTTTAATAAGTTTCAATTTTTTTCTGCCCGAAAATTTCTTCTTCTTCAACTTTTCCGTTATCTTTCCCATTGCTCTTTTCCTTTTTATTCAATTCTATTCTATCATTATTAAAAGGTTTATTATATCCCAATTCTTGCGCCGCGGTATTTTTATCTATATATCCGGTAAGAAATTTATTATGAACTGTTCCGAAATGAGTAGCTTCAGCATCCCTTCTTTTATCAATATTAGGGTTTTCATTTTCTTCAAATATATATTTAGCAATTACATTAATTCCTTTGAGCTTAAGCTCAAGATTTACAATAAATTCAGCGATTGCAGAAGCTTCTGTTTGTAAATTAGCAATATCGGTAAGAAGTGTATTATATTGAACTTCAACCCAATTTTTTGTAGCGCCATGAGAAAGTCCAAGTACCCAAGGATATAATCCATAAGCAGATAGAATTTCTTCTGCGGTTACTTCTACATTTTCACGCCAGGGATACCCGGTTTTGGCGGTCTTAGCACCAACAATTTCTATATTTATAGAATCCCATGTAAAAATATTATCATCAATTTCAATCTTTTTAAAGTTATTTACGGTATTGTCAAAATAATTGTCCATACGTTTTATATAATCATTTCTGGATTCACCAGAGAAAGGTTCAGGCGGTTTAATTTTCATGTGCGCACGCGGATATCCGACATTATGAGAAGCGCAAGCCATATCAAGGAGCAACTGTTCTTCAATACGAGCGATCCATTCAATAGAATAAAGCAGGCTGTGTCCTGCAGGGTCCCGGAATGATTTATTAAGCGCATTATAATAAAAGAAAGGAGAAGGTCGACGATATTCATTCTCAAGCGGAAACTTTTGAATCCAGGGATATTTTGTTCCGCGTTTCAGATCTTCTACCCAAAGAATTTCTTCATAAGTATTATATTGATGAATCCGGTCAACCCCATCACCAGTTTTAGTAGGAATAATTTCAAATGCAAATCGACCTACTGTAAAGAGTTCGGTAAAAAATGAATTAGTCACTATTTGAATTCCGCCTTCGCGAGTTCCCTGATCAGAATAAAGATGGTCATCAAGTGTAGCAACAACCTCCTCAGCTTTTGCTATTTCGTTATCTTTACCCTCAAATACATATCGGGAAGGCGTTGAGCACAATGTTTTCCATTTCTTCACGCAAGCGCCGAGAATAGCAATTTCTTTTACTAAATCTCGATAAAAAGTATCGAGGTCAGATATAGAACGTTCTATATACCGATCTTTTGAAGGTTTTTCCGAAGTCATAAGCTGAACAGAACTATTATTATTTACAGTTCCTTTATTCTTTTTCTTTTTAAACCAATTAAATTTCATTAACTTGCCCTTATTAATCCTACAACTTTTGGACTCAATACACTATAGGGATTAATTTCATCAGAAAGCCCGAATATCCCAATAATTAAATATCGTAAAGCATCATTGCCATGATCACAAATACCATCTTTTATTGGCATTTCAGAGTTTTTGGATTTCCGATACCTTTGAACATCACGAATTAATCTTTTACAACCTTTAAAAATATTACCTCGGACATCTATTTCTCCATATACAGTAAAAGCGCGTCTACCCCTGGCATCTTTTACTTTCGTCCTTACCATATCGATACCGGGCATAATATTGGATTTGCGAGAAGAAAACTTGAAATCAGGAATAACTCTTTTGATTTTATCAATAGCGCTTATACCTTCATCGGTAACTGCTTCACCTTGAGGATCTCCATAGCTCATTTCAATTATACTTTCATTAATTCCGAGGGATTCATCAACATCTTTAATTGCAAGTGCCAGTTCTTCTACTGTATTATCTTCACCATACCACTCATGGAATATATGCAAATGAAGTTCAGGAGTTATATATCCCCATAAACAAACAGGAGTATGGTATCCGAAATCAAGAGCGCGGAAAAGGCGAAAAGCTTTATAATCACCAATATCAGATTTAACATTTTCAGAGGAGAAATTTGTATATATCAATTCAGTTCTGCTTGAAATATCAAGTTCCTGTTCTCTTTGCCAGGCTTCATCTGAATAAAGTTTTTTCTGCTCTTTTTGCCACTCTAAATTTTTTTCAGGGTGTTGCGTCCAATGAATTTTAATTTTCCTCATATCATTTGCATTATCCCCCCATAAAACTGCATGTACAGTAAAAGGATCGTTAGGAGTACCGATCCCGACAAAAGCGCCGTCTTTATCAATTACAGGAGCAATACTTTCCCATATTTCAACATCAAATGCAGTATGAGGCATTTCATCCCAATATATTTTTCGTGGAGAGTAGGTCCGGACCGCATCAGGACTATTAGGAACACTAAAAATCCGGGAATCAATTTTACCGAAGTTAATTTCCTTTCTATTATCGCACGTCATTTTAGGTTGTAACCAGAAAGGAAGATTTCTATAAATGAATTTTGCCCGCGATATAAGTTCAATAGCTTCGGTTTCGCGTTTAGAAATAAAAAGTATATCCCCGGGTTTAAAAATTGCTTCCCATATAGCATAAGCAACAGCGGTCCAGGTAGCCAACATTTGCCGGGATTTGAGAATAAGAATAAGTCTATCGGAACTAAAATCATTTACAAGATTCTTAAGATATTCAAATTTTGGAAATGGTTGAGTCCCCATAGTTTTATGCAAAGTATAAACATAATTAGAAATAAAGTGCCATGGATCGCGAGAACAGGTAAGAAACTCCATCGCAATTTTAGACTCTGTTATTTCTGTTATTTCATTTTCTTTGACCATTATTCTTTTTGCTTTCTTCTCGAACAACCAATATCATTTTATCAACATTAAAAGTATTGCCATTGCCACCAGAACGTCCTATATCTTCACCTAAAGTCCGCGCCAAATGTTCAAGATACAAACGGGCATCGGCAGCCCCACCTTTTTCTTGCGCACGTTTAGCGACAGCTTCATGGATATATCTTGCATGTTTAATATGATGATATTTCTTATACAATTTCAAAGCAAGTAATTGAAGAGGCTCAAGTCGGCGCCAGGCAGTAATAGTATTCTGGGACACTCCGAGCATTTCAGCAAATTCTGTATTTGTAAGTTTATATTTCTGAGGATCGGCAAGCAATTCAGCAAAATATTTTTGTCTTAAACTCAAATGTTCTATTTTAGTTACTGGCGGTTTTTTTCTTTTATTCAAATAGACATTCGTATCATCTTTACCATCATTAATTTTAACGCCTAATATATTGCTTGTACTCATTTTATTACTCTACATTCCTGTGGAATTTCCATACTATTTTCACCACAAACAACCAATATTTTCTCCCTTATTTCTTCTGCTTTATCAAACCGGGAAATCGCAAGATAAAGCCGCATGGATTTAAGTAATTCAGAAATATAAATTTCATCATTAACTTTTTTAACCGGATTAACTCCAATATTTTTAAAGGCTTCTCTAATCGAATACGGCATTTTGTTTGACTTTCCCGGCATAAGTAATGCCATAAGATAAATAAGATTGTAAAAACTGCATTCCCAAGTCTCTGAAAGATTCTTCAATCCGTTTTAAATTCCTGGTAATACTATGAACATTTGGCGATCCGGCAAGTCCTTCATTTATAACTTTTGAAACAATCGAACGTGCTATATTAGATACAGAAAGGTTAATTTCAGCATAACGAAGTTTTTTAGCAGTAGAATCTTTATAAGCTGTACCAATTTGAGCTAATATCCATTCATGTGTCATGTCGATAATAAGCTCAATCAAGGCATTATCGGCTAATTGGGTTATTTTATAATCAATATAAACCAATTCACCGGATTCAATAGAACCGCCAAACTTCCGAGCTATCCGTCCCAATGTATAGTTAATAGTATAATCAGTTCCTCTAACGAAAAGAGCATAATATTTATAGTGAACAATAACAATTATTTGTACATCAACTTCACAATAAAACTCAGTATCAAATGTAGGCAAGACCGCGGCTCCGGCAGAAGCATCTCCGGCTGTAAAATCCGGTTCAGTGAGAGTTACTGTTCCTTTATAATAATCTACTTCATAATCAACGCCGTTTTCAAGCAGTGTGCTTTCGCTAACAGAGTCAAAGATTCTGATTTTGCCATTAACAAGTCTTGAATGAGTCAATGATTGAGCCGTATAATCTGTAATTGTCAATGTATCAGGCGGAGCAGATTCAGTGATCTTTTTTACTGCTTCGCTATCAACTTCAAGATTAGTAAACCTCAGAGAATTTTCTTCTGCGCCAGATAATATTTGTTGCTCATTAGAAGCATTAAGCACGAGTTCCTCGGGTCCGAACATTTGACGTACTTCTGCAGTTGTAGCAAACCATTTAATAACATCACAGACAGAATAAAACTCTGTATCAAGAGTTCCTTCGGGAGTAGTTACGTCATAAGATACTCCGGGTCCACGTCTGGGCATAATATTTCCTATTACTTATTCTCTTATATTTCCGTCTTTTGAATAAAACCGTAAAACATACCGAGTATTTTCAGCGACAGTAATATCAACTCCGGTTGAATCTCCCCATTCATCATAGGTATACCATTGCCAGGTAGAATCGATAGAAACAACACCAGTTCCAAATGTCATATTATCAAGATCATAGGCAAAACCAGTTATAGAATCTTCAAGAGCATAAAAGGTATAAGAAGGGTTATCTCGCGGTGACAATCCTATTTTAATTGTTACTGAATCAACAGCATCGGCAATACTGGTATCTACATTAACAGTTTGCGCCCATGTCCAGAGAGAATCATAATATAAAAATCCAGTTTCAACGTCATCGGAATTACGGGAATTCACATAAAGTTCATGTAGTGTATTAGGACTAAGCGGATGATAATCAACTGTATCCCAGGTTGCTTTTACGAACCACGACGTATCAATTCCAACAGTGTCGCCGTCCGGAGAAATAAAAATAGAAAGCGTGCTATCTAATAACTGATAATAAACGCCGCTATCGGGATTAATATCAGTTGTTGAAAACATAATTTGAATTAATGTATCGGACGTATCGATAGCAGTCACAGCAGGGACAGGAGCAGCCATAAGATAAAATTGCAAAGTCGTATCATTAGCGGTAACAGTTGTATCACCACTGGCATTAAGTAATATAACTTCAATAGCAACTAATGAATCCGGTAATCCCCCGGCAGAGAGGGTATCGCGTAAAGTATCGGGATTTGTGCCGTTAAATTCTAAAGTATCATTAGATAGAATCCCAAAAGTATCAATAAAAATAAGAGTTAAATCAAGTGAACCCGAAGTATCGATCAAAGATAGCATCACTTTATTTGTATCCAGATCGTCAAGCACAAATTCATAAGGTTTTGGGAGAGAATCAGTGGTAACAGTTACAACATTCGAAAGAGTCCGAACAGTATCGGCATTATAACCTTTCATTAAAAAACTATAATCAGTTAATGAACTCAATGTATCGATAGTAATTGACGTATCGAGAGTATAACTCCAATATTGAGTTGAACTATCTATACTACTAAAGATTTTAAAACTATCCCATTCAGCTTCACCGAGAAGTGCTGTATCAATCGAAACTATTACGGTATTATGAGTAGAATCTAAAATAGATGCTATAAAATAAGCGGATGGATCAGTTGAACCTTCTTCTGCTGCTGTAGTATCTGTATAATAATTAGTACTGCCGACTTCTTTTACACCAACTAATCTATACCACCAATTAACACCAGGATTTAAAGAAGAATGAATATAAGCAGTAACATCACCAACAGAATCAAGCTGTCCGTAAACCCCCCCAGACAATGCACACGTATCAATTATATAACCTGTACAATTCGTGCCCTTTGTCCATGTAACGACAACCGAATCCCGAAATGTACTATCTGTCGCTGAAAGACTTGTCGGAATTACAGGCGCTGTTGGTGTGTAATAAATTTTAAGCTTTGGAGTTCCATTGTTATAAATATCTATTATTTCATTTTGTGTCGGTGCAGTAGCCGATATATCCCGGCTGCTAAGAAAAACAAATTGAAGGTTACTGCCAAGTGTTGCAGTTACACTATCTTTTAACGCATTTACATCGGCAAGCCGATACCATTTAGAAGTAGCTCTACCGGCTGTATTATGTGTTTCCGTATAAATTAACGGAGTATGTGCAGCGCCACCTGTTCCACGACCGCTAAACTTTGGAAAATCTGTTGTTTCAAAAGTTATTCCACTATAAGCAGAATATACGGCAAAATCAAAGTCTGTGTCGGAAAGATCAGTTTGAATATTATAAAGAACAGCAGTTGAATCAATCGTCATAGTATCTGATGTATAACCTGTTAAATCCCAATAACCAAAAAACCTACTAACGTATTCACCATCACTTTGACCAAGAGAATTTGTAGCTTGATCCGCGGTGGTTTTATCGCGTGCTGTATTATAAGTAACATCATTAGATTGATAACCTTGAACAGTAGAAACAACTTCAATACTATCTGCTGATAAAGCCCAAAAAAAATAGCCCGATTCTTTTTCGTATTCAGAACTATTTCCATTAATACCTAATGAACCAACAGCTACACTGGCAATAGTGATCCACATTAATATTCCAAGCATTTTCTGCCAATTCTTCATATATTACAACCTTTTTGTAATTTAAGCATAATCAGCGCGCACGCCAAACGACAAACTCGAACCGCCTTTATCTTCACCCACTAATTCATCAGCTGCAACCTGCACTGTAAAATAGATATATTGCGAAGTATGAGCATGAGCAAGTCCGTCAATATCGCCGCCGTCAATTTTCGTTAGATTAGCCGTACTGGGATACCCAGATGGACATGGACCCGGAGTACCTGCAGCGACTTGCGCAGCCGATTTATTCTGAGTCCATGTACTTGTAATATCACAGTAAAACACAGCATTATCATTTAAGGCAGAGTTAGCCGTAAGTGCAAACTTCATATTCTCAATTTTGGCATTTCCCTGTAAATTACTACACCGATAAATAACGCAGAACGGTCCAAGAGTAGCTACGCCGTTTGTAATATTCGCTTCACCGAGATCAAGATTAACAGCAGCGCTAACGACTGCGCCGCTTGTAGTACGGTTTGCCGGTTCAGTGCCAGTTATATCTAACTGACGAAATTGTACGGTCGGAACAGCCATTTAATATGTCCTTGTTTTTGAAAATATTGACAGGGCAAAATCAATAAATGTATTATCAGACCCAACAAAACTTTGCACAACCAAAGTACAGGATGAAGCCGCAGCGATATTAACAGCCGTAGAATTTAAAAGGTGTTTTATACCGCCAGAAGCGCCATACCCGGCAGAAGTATCTGCTGGAATAGATATTATAGTATCAGCCCCGGTTGAGTGCATAATAAAGATTCTTGTACTATCAAAAGTTGTTAGTGATTCTAATGACAATTCCACTTCTTGAATTTGAGTTGCCCGGTGAAATGTCCATACAGCTAAAGTATCAACAACATCAGGAGAAATTATAAGTGAATCTCTAAGAAATATCATTGGTTGATAATCGGTTAACTGCACAATCCATGTCTTGAGTTCATCCCACCAGCTACGCGGAACAGCAGGGTCCTTGAGTTGCGCTTCTGCTATAATAGGAATAAACAGAGCAATTATTAACAATACAAAAATAAAGCGTTTCATAACAAACTCCTCTTTCTTATGTTTACTATTATTCAGACTCCGAGCTGCTCGATCAACAGCAACGCAAAATCCTTGATCTTCTCAAGCAGTTCCGGCTCAATGAATCCGACCGTCGCCAGAATCGCAAATAGAGCCAGCGCCAGTTTTCGCAAAGCCTTTTTCTGCTTCAACTTCTCTGGATTCTTAATTATATCACTTACGATTCGGTACAAGTTGAAGTATTTCCACAGTTTTTTAAAGTCTGGAAATTTCATTATTGTGTTACCTCGTCAGGTACACCCGCCGCTCCAAAATTAATGACCGCCTTAAGAAATTTTTCACCCTTTGCCAATATCTGCTTCGCTTCTTCCGGTGTACACGTTTTATCCTTATACGCATTGACAAGAGTCTTGAAAAAGTCTCTGGCAACGGTTCCGACACTCAGAACCCGGCATATAATCGGCAAATACCTTATTCCCTTATGAAATATTGCGAGCGATCCAGCAAACAATAACGAAAGCGCATAAGCCACGAATGTAGCAAATGAGTCTGTTCCGAAAATTCCAAGTAAAGCATCCATTGAATTATTCCTCTCTAATTATAATTAACAAACCGGATACCGCCAGGTCTAACAACGGCGTTGTCCATTTACCTGTTGAAATATAGCCGTCTGTGAAGCTCAAGGGGTCTATTGACACCTTTGGGTACACTATAGCGTGTTTATTGTACAGCGGGTCGTTATACGCACCCAGACCGCCTTTATTGATCTTGTAGAACGCTCTCGTAAGAAATCTCACTCCGCCCATTTTTACAAGTGTCAGAAACGCTTCCTTATAACTCATATCGTCAACGATTATCTGACGTGCCAGGATCATCGCGGTCCAGCCATACCCGATATTAGAACCATCCCGCCAGCCGTGCCACTGTCCCTGTCTGCCAAGTAATTTCGGCTGCGGATCCTGCCAGTTTTCCATGTCGCGCAGCGCATCCGCCGTGAACCCGCAAATCGAAGCCGCAAAGAACACCGTCACCGGACCCGGCACATACCATTTCTCCGTATCCGTAGCCCACAGAAATGCTTCTTTTACTGGATTGTCATACCATTGAGCATTGAGTTTGCTATACAATACGCAAATTATTATTATATCAATCAAAATAGCAATCGGAATTACAATCAACCATCCTCTGAAAAAACCATGTACTTCTTTATCCATAATTTACCTTATCTTAACCGAACTTATCATTTTCTGATTCCATTGTTTAGGATCATTCGGCTTATAATCATCGGGTCGATATAGTAATCTGCCCAGCGATTCATTGACTATATACTTCGTTTTCATATATACGCCATCCGAAAAAGCAATTAAAGAATCAGCATTAAATCCGAATACGGAAAACTGATACTTCGTGCCTTCGCTCAATGTATCCGCCGTCTGCACCGTTAATCCCGTTGTACCAGCAGACCGACGGGCACTTCTCGTCTCATTGACGTAAGCCAAAATTTCTGATTGGGTTAATGCTCTGCCGAAAAATTTTGGTTCGTCTATTGTGCCATCGAACAACAGAGCCGACCCTGTATTTACACCATCCCATCTCCCTGATATTCTTATATTACTTAAACTTTCAACCTCTGAACCTAAATCTTTACTATCTTCGAGAACACCATTAATATATAATTTTGAATCTGCTCCATCCAATACAGAAGCAATATTAATCCGTTCATTTAAATTAATACCACTGGATTCTAATGAATTCACATCATATTGACCATTCCAATCACTTCTTATAACATTTCCAGTTGACTTGTATAAAATACCCCATCCTTCGTTAGTTCCACCGTCCATGGTTGTAATAATATGCATATCTGTATCTAATTTTACTTCAGTCCATACTAAAATCGTTTTTGTTCCATTTTGTTGGAAACCCAAATCAATATAATCATTATCCCCATCAAAACTGTATGCACCACCGCCCAACAAAGTATCACCCATTACCAATGTTGCACCATCAACCGTCCCGTCGTTAGAATGCAAACTCGAATCGCCAGCACCTTTATTCATCGGATACCAAGCCACAAGCCCTGTCGTATCTCCTGGCAAATCGCTGATAAACACCGCAGAACTGTCAATAGTTGCGCCGTTTAAAGTAGTATCCCACAAAACCGTAACCTTATCGGTTCTTATTTTCTGAAAAGTGGGCGGACTTATGGTTGGTGTTCCTGCCGGTGCTGCCGAGCTGTATATAACCAATTTCGGTTCTTCGCCCGTTACATCTGCAGCCTCAAAAGTTACATACTCAGCATTTGCCGGTTCACTGGAACTAACATCCTCAGCGCTCAAAAGTATTATTTTTAAAGTATCTGCTTTGTGTGCATCAACCGAATCAACCCCCGCCGATGTAAATTTAATTGCATTATATGTTTCATCGGAAAAATCGGCTGAGTTGAAATCATTCGTCAGTGCAGTTCCTCCATAAGCCCCCGAAGCAGCCCAACCATCAAAATCATTCCATTCAGGATAAGCGGCTACACCTGAAGGGTTTTCTGTATACCATACGGAACGGCTTGTGATATTAAAATCATCTGTACTGTCATCACCATCACCGTGGAGTTTCACTACAACACTATCGATAGTTCTTCCTGTTAATGAAAGTCCAGATAGATCAAACCACAAATAACCTCGATAAATCATATAACCCGTATTTAAACCAATAAGTATATCGTTTGAATCATAACCATTTGCATCTGTACTATCCCTTGCAGTCGCAAATACGGGTTGATTCGTATGCCACAAAGTACCGTCTTTTATTATAGTCGATTTAACCGTATCAACTTGTCCCCACGTCGCAATCGGAAACAAAAGCAATAATGTTATTATACTGAGCCTACCGAAGTATCGCATTATCAGCTTCCCTCTTTCCAATAAATTTTCATTCGGCTTACCCAAGCATATTGTGTAACTGCCCGCGAGGCGAGTTTCACCCTTATCCAGAAGAATTCCCATCTTGTTATATTGCTCAACGCAGCATCTGACAAAGCAAAATGTGTCCAGCTTGTATTTGCGAGTATCGTTGTGCTATCTCTTAATGTTAGAACTCCCCCATTTGGTTCATATTGCCATATTTCAATTTTCGCATAATTGGTATCCGTCGAAGCGTTTCCTGTCTTGACATAACCGGAAACACTATCAATGCTGACATACCCTTCCTTTACCTGTCTCTGAACATATATATCAATAGTATTCAATACGCTGCTGGTATCGTCCGGGTGACTGCCGTGTACCGAAGCAAATAATCCCCCATCGATAGAATCAAGCGGTGCGGAGATTTCAACACTATCTGCATTTGCTGGATCGTAATCGGGATACGAAACCCAATCTCCGAACCAGACGGGTAAAAACGGCTTCGTTTGACCTTTTAATGTCATGCTATCAACTACTATATGAGTATGTTTATTAGCAAGAGTATCTTCAATAGCCCCAAGCGATAATTTCGAATCAAGCTGTGCTTGAATATTGGAAGTTGCAAGATCAAGATATCCGAGTTCAGTATCGCTTACATTCGCATGTGCGACCAGTATATTATTAGCATTAAAATAAGCTACCCTTGAAGCTGTTGTATAAGGGGCGACGATTGAATCAACCACAACAACAACTTCTGAATTCAAGGCATCAATTACATCAACTCTAAACGTATCAGGAAAGTTTACAACCCTATTATTAGTAGCAGCCTTTATTTCATCAGTATATGTAATCAATGCTTTAATTACAGCTGTAGACAGCGTATCAAGTCCCCAGAGTGAATCTATATCGGCATACCCGGAAACTTTGAAATATACAGCTTCTAAATAAGGATCAACAAAAACACTATCAATTACATCTATTCTATCACCTGAATATGCAATTATGACAACAAATCCAGTAGTATCGCTAAAGCCAATTTGTCCACTTACAGTCTGATTAGTTGATTTATCCAATTTTGCAGCAAGCGAATCCAGAAGTCCAACAATATTTTGAATAGTTGCCGGAATATAAAGACTAGTTCCAGGCATGATCCCGGATTGTGCTGAAACACCAGAAGTAAACATTAAAGTCATAAAAACTATAAACAATATTCGTCTCATTATAACTATTCCTTATTTAGTGAATGCTATCGTAAATCGTCCAGCCTATTGTTGGAATTCCGGTAGTATCAGCGCCGCCCGAAACGCCAAGAAATTTAACATGAATACTATCATAATTTGCCGGAGCCAAAACCACATTACCCATATTAGGCGGAAGTTTTAACCAGTTTGTGCCATCGTTCAGACTTATTGCCAGAGTATCAGCTATATCGTAATTAACGGCAAGTATTTGTCCTGTACCTGCGCTATTCAGATAAAAAGCCGTTGTACTGGCAGTAAATACAGTAGTGTCATCAAAAACCCATTCAGACATA
This sequence comes from uncultured bacterium, assembly GCA_964562425.1. Taxonomy (GTDB): domain Bacteria; phylum UBP14; class UBA6098; order B30-G16; family B30-G16; genus JAUWMV01. The sequence continues at coordinate 8,798 of CAZLTJ010000014.1, read as the reverse complement.
TTAATATATGTTTGAAGGTTCATGGGGAAATTAATTGCATAATAGGATTCATAAAAATCGGCTCCGAGAAAGAAAACAAGCACTAAAGAAATCCCTATTAATATTACAATAAGCTTTTTCATTTTCTTTTTTCCTTCTTTTAAATCAGCCATGCGCAACATTCATAAAAAAAGCCGGAACCGGCAATGCACCGGAACCGGCTTATCCAGGAGATATACAGTGACCGTTACGAGAAATCAAGCGTCCGCCGTGCTTCATCTACGGCTACAGCATAGGCAATCGCTTCATAAATTGATACTTCATCCATGCGCCGGGCAATAATTTTATCTGCTTCAAGCATCAATGCGGTTTCGACACCGCGAATAATTGCAAATTGATGATCGATAAAAGAAGTATAAGTATCACTTCCGCCCGGATTACGTACAATAGTAAACCCAAACGGAGTTGGTAACATTCCTTTTTGGGTAAAAGACGTAAATGCAAGCGGATCTTTAATTTCAGATAATTTCAGAAACGGTTTTGCCTGAGCATCGGTCATAAAAGCGCGATCAGGATCAAAAAGCTGGTCGAAATCAATAAGAACATCAACAAAATCGCCGTAAACCATATTGGCAGCGTCAGAATTAGCGGCAGTTGTATTTCCTGCAGCGCCGACAGTTCCATCCCCGGCACGTACAACAGCTTCGATTTCCGCAATCTGATCATTTTCAAGGTTTTTCCCAACAAGCCAAAGGATTAACTGAAACTCGGTCAGGGTTTTTCTTTTCACGACATTATAACTGACATTAAGAACTTTTCCATATTGCTTAACATCAACTGTTTTTTCACCGTAGAATATTTCAAGAGTGGTCATTGTTGCACCTTCACCAGTTACTTTCATACTCCCACCCTTAGTAGTTTTATTTCGCAGGTGCATAGGTTGAAACTGATTTCCTTCAACCCGGGTTTCAACAGCGATAAGAGAACCTTTAAAGGTCCGGACCATCTGCATACCTTTAATAACCTGGCGGCGCACAAATTCAGGAGCAAGATGAGAGATTTTCGAATTAGCAAGATCACCGTAGGTAGAAACCTTCATTGGATTATCACCAAGCGAGATTCCCTCAAGGAAAAACTGGCGTTGAAAAGCATCGAGTTTACTATCCGGTTCAGAAGGATCGCGAAGTTCAAGCAACTGAGAAACCGTAATTTTCTGTTGTTCCGCCTCAATATACATTTTAGCTTCGGGTTTTCCTTGAAGCTTTATGACATCTTCTCTTAAATCTTTTGCTTTTGTTAAATCCATAATGACACTTTCCTTTTATTTTCTATTACTACCTTGTCCTTTTGAACGAGTCGGCGAACACCCTCCGCGTCCTCTATTACTTCGTGTTCCTTTACCGCTGCCATCTCTTTTTGGTGTTCCTTTAGCCATTTGCATTTCTCCTTATAACAGAATATCACAGGTTACGGCGGTTGCATCAACATTAAGAACCAAGCCGCGATGAGTTAAAGTAGATTCAACTGCAATATCAACCTCATTTTCGGCTGAACCCTGAACCATATCGCCAACCGCAGGTAAAGTGCCAGCGGCGTAAGGAATATCTTTAACAATACCCTTTACTTGAACCATTACCGTAAGTCCGTCAGGAGAAAACCCCATAACCTTCCCAAGCAAACATTTGCCATCGGCAAGGTCTCCGGCTTCATTATTCCCGGTAATACCCACAGCATAGTCCATATGATCGTCTTCGTTTAAATCAGGAGTCCCGGAGACTGTCTCATGTATATCAAAGGGAAGAATTAAAGCGCCTTCGCCCTCACCAAATCCATATCCTCTACTCATAATATTATTTCCTCAGTTTAAATTCGATTAAAAATTACTAAAATTATTTAATTGGTCAGAATCGGCAAATTCATTTTCAGTTTTTTCCGGCTCTTTAATTTCGAAAGCTTTATTGAACTTTTCATCAACACTTTTTTTTAGTTCAAGGAGTTCTTTGACACTCAATATATCAAAAGATTCGAGGATAGATTCATCACTTAACCATATACATTTTTGCTGTATATCCTTCTGAATAACTGCTTTGAGTTCAGCGACTTCTTTTTCCGCATTACTTAGCGAGGCAGTGAGCGTTTCAGATAATTTCTTATATCTATTACTCTTTTCAGAAAGATTACTTATTTCACCTTCCAATTCATTTATCTTAACATCTTTCTCCTCAATTTCCGCCTTTGCATCGATCATTACTTCCTCAATTACCCCCAAATCCAACTCAGCATCAGCACCACCGGCAACAACCGAACCAATAATTTCTAACTGTTCCTTTAATAACTTAATCATTTCCATGTCTCCATTTCCTCTGTTTTTCATAAAAAATATAACACTATATATAGTATTGCAAGTATATTGTTCCGCAACATTCCGCGAACTACTTAAAAAATAACAAAAAAATTATATCGCAAAACTGTAAATTTTACGCCTGTATATTGTAATACGGCAATATAAAAAGTACAAAAAGCGATTTGAATTTCATGTAATTTTTCGTGAGTGGGACAGGGAGAAGCAGAGAAAGAGAATACCAAACAAACGAATACATAGAGCAATATAATAATAGGAACATAGATGATAAGAATATGTGATGATGAAAAAAGTTTGAACACATATAGTTATCACGGGACAGATCAAGAGGCAAGGCATGTAGATATTATCATTCTACCTTACGTTGCACAATGCACACTTCTCAGAGGAGAGCGCATCATCATGTACACATCATCACACTATTTACTCTATCCCAATTAATAGTGGGAATTGTCGCAAGCACACATGAAAAGTGGGTAGGGATATTCCAATAGATAAAATGACTTGAGCAATGAGGGCTATACATTTCTTTCCCCACCCCTACACACCGCACCGCACCCACCCATCCCCCTGCCCTGCCCTACTCAACCCACACCGCAGCGCTGAAAGTCAGTGGGATATTGCCACGAGTACACATAGTGGGTATTGATAGTCCATTGGGTATTGTACGCATTACAATTAGAGGGTAGGAAATTAATGCAGGAAAAGTAAAATGAATGTGGGGACTATAACATTTCAAGAAGTGGTAAGGAATGTTCCGATGAGTAAAATGGAATTACATAAATGGAAGTTGTTACATCACTGAAAGAAAGGTGCGAGTGTAGTTCTGATGAATAAGATGAATATGTAGTAGAAAATGGATGATGGTAAAAAGACTTGCTGGGGTCGCTCGCGACGAGTCCGCGCTTCGCTCCGGTGGGTGCTGGGATCATGCCCCCCCCTATCTGCATTGAGCAAAGGTGGTATTAAAAGCGAAAGCTCCGCGAATTCACCATGCCGCTTTTTATATACCTCATTTGGGATTGACTTTTCACTAAAGCCGGACAGCTTTCAAGCTCAAAACATTCCGCTCGCAGCCTACCGGGCGCGGCGACCGCCGTCCATCTGGATTCGAGCCTATTATCTACGTCGGTCGCCGCGCGCTCGCGGAGAAAAACTAATCCTCTCCTTCTTGTAGGTTGGGGTCGGTCGGTCGTCCACACACGCCGGTCAGCAAGCGCATCTGAGATCGATTATTACATAGTGGGAAATACAAATAAGTATGCTCGTTGGAATGTTTTGTGCGAAGGAGAGCGTAGTGCTGACCGTCTTTGTGTGGCGACCCGCCCTCCCGGGTGGGGTGTAAGGTGGGTGTCGGGGAGCTAAAAGCAAAAGAATAATTGTGTTGGTGCCAGCTTAAGATTGTATAAATATGAGGCAGTGTAGTATATTGTCACAAACAAAATACATTCCCGCCCGCCCACCCGTATCAACTGGAAAGTGAATGAGCATTGTCAGTGAGATAATATAACGCAAAAACACATTCCAGATCACGCATTTGCTATAACAATGCAAATTGCGCGCCTGTAATGGTTTTTGCTATACTCATTCACTTTCCGGCTGATACTACTCCCATTATTGGTACAGTGATAGTAACAGGGATTTAGATACACACCATTGTCACTGACATTAAAAATACAACGAAAGATGTGGCGACAGGGCATTTTACAGTAATAGAACACACGAAATATACAGGATGCCAGGACCGGCATTAAATAGAATACACTGAAAATGTAAAGTGCATAGAACATATAGGACATTTGAATACAGAATACACTGATACGATAGGAAATTGAGAAGATCAGAAAGATCAAGTAGACCGACAGGATAATAAGGATAATGCTTTTACTTCTTATTCTATTTCGCTATTCTTTTTGGCGCTAACGCACCTGAATTTTACAGACTGAAAAGTTAAATGTACTAAAGGAACCTTAACTGTAATTGTTATGAAAGACAGAAGCAAATATTGATACGCCGATTTCGAATGCTCGTAATCTCCATCGGCGTTTATTTCAAGACATTTTATTTAATATTGACGGAATAATATTTATGCACTATCGAGACCGACATTAAAAAGAATATGTGTCGAACATGAAAAAAGTAAAGGAAAAAAACGCATAAGATGCGTTTCAAGCCTCTGGTTTCCTTGACTTTCCTTCCTAACACCACACCCATACCCTTTCATGTTCTCCAAAAGACCTATGTTTATGTGTCGGTCTCTCTGTGCTTATTAGCTCGTTTGTGAAATGTTTCACTATATCGGTAACGAGCTGATCGTGGTATTAGTAATATACACCTGTACAGTACCGCAATATATTATAATTATTATACTTATCTGCAAAAATAATTAAAAAAGTACTTGACATTTGTATATTAAATACTTATATTGTAGTACACTAAAACAGGTAATACAATATGACAACAGAGATGTTTCCCGAACTTCCGGCAACTGAACGTTGTCTGGTTTGCAATAGGCGGTTATTGCCCTGTGACAATTCAGGTATAACCATGTACTATTGTATTTTACATGGACAAATTCCTGATAATACTACACTTAAGTCCCATAATTTTTTAGTTGAATATTATCTTTCTAACTTACTAATAAGGTAAGTTATTGTTATTATTGAACTTAACTACTATAATACTGAAACGAGGTACATCATGAACATAATTGACAACTATGCACCCATGCTTATCAGGTTACAAATCTCAAACAACGACTATCCCGGTTTCTGTGAAGTCATTAAAGAACACAGTATTATTCATCCTACTAAAATGCAGTTAATTAAACGCTGGTTTAGAGTTAAAGAGATAATTAACGATATATAATTATAGTATATTACATATATAAATACAAGGAGATATACCATGTGTTTAAATAATGTTATTAGCAACTTGCCGGAAGTTCCAATACGTCAATTACTGGGATTTCTCAAGTATGACGACTATGCCAACTTTTACGTATTTGTCCGGGATCGTTATGACTACCCGGAAGAACTAATCCAAGACCTCTGGAATGAAGCTACAGAATATTCAGGGTTTTGCCCTACTTGCTAACATAAACCTAAATGTGAGGGATCCCCGGAAACGGGGATTAAACGACAAAGCCGGTCCCAAGTCCGGTGAACTCAAAAGTAAGGTACAACAATGGAAACCCGGGATCAAAAATATCTGCACTTTTGCACTCTCTGGAACATTGATCCAGACGATCCTAAAAGCACAAAACTATTCAATCACAAACACTTTAAACTTCTTAGTCGCGCTGAACTCAAAGAACTTAAAAAGAAAATGCAGATCAATGCTTTTGATACCCAATTAATACTATTATAAAGGAGTTATTTCATGCCAAAATTTACCGTTAGAATTTTCTTCTCTGGATACACAGAGGAAAAAATCGAAGCCAAAAATTCAGAAGAAGCAATTCACGCAGGTCGCAGAAATACATATAACAACCTAAATACCGAAGCATTCATTGACACTTTAGTAGAATGCTTCCCGCTCTGCGATGAAGTCGAAGAAATCAAATAAAAGAGAACAGCCATAAAAAAATCTATCTACTTCTTTATTCTGCTCTTTTCCATAACAGCACAGGCTCAGATATCCGGTAACATTCTCAATACTTTTACCGGTGGATATGAACCGGCGACCATCTTCATTCAAGGCGAGGACTGGAAAATATTCACGTTTGATGAAGATACCGATAATGGTACATTCATTCAGTTAGCCAATTCGGACACTGTATTTATATTTGAAATAACCACACTTATTAATACTCCTCAATTTCCTGCAAAATCACAGATTGATCAGGTTGTTATAAGTAAGAATTCTACCATCTACCACAAACTCGATTGTCGGTGGGCTAAGAAAATCTCTGAATCCAATAAAATATTCATGTCTGAAAGTGAAGCTATTGCAAACAGTTTTCGGGCATGTAAGGTATGTTACAGAAATCAAGACAAATAACAATGCTATCACTCATATTGCTATTGTTATTATACCTTTTGGGTATTATATTCATTTCTACCCGGAAGAATATTTCCAAAGATCATGATCCCTATAAAAGCCGATATGTTCCAAAAAATCCCAAGCTATATTATAAAGTCTGTCCGGACTGCGGCAGAAAACGCTACTATAAGACTCATAAGATATTACCGAATGAACTTTTTTGTAATCATTGCGGCGTTATCTGGACTAACATTCCCGAAACCCAGAAATGCCCGAGTTCATTCAGTAAATTAATTCTCAGATTAACCTATCCTGAAAAGATATATTTTAAAAAGTGAGGCGTGAAATGACTAAAAAAGAGGCAATAAAATGGCAAAAAAGCTCCTGAAAGAGCGCGGCAAAACCCATGTTGGTAAAGCCGAGCTGGTAGTTGAGTCTCTTGGCGGCAATAAGCGCATTTGGGGATTGTCAATTGACGGGGATGGATCACCACAATACCCATTCGGTTGCCCCCGTATAATATGGACGATCGAAGAAATTGAAAGCGAGGCGTGAAATGAACGAAAAAATCTGCGAATATATCACCTATCAACAATGGGAAAATTACGCAAAACGCATTGAAAGAAAAAACTTGCGTGAAAAAGGCACATCACTCTCCTTTTCAGGCATAGCAATGCGAGCAAATAAACACATAATTTGCATTGAACATGACACAAATATCCTGATCGTAAAACCCGGATGGCGAAAACGGATGAAAGAAAATTCCTAAAACAATCCAGAAAAGTTCTACCCAAAAAAGTGAGGTGGGAAATGAATTTTAAATTTTCAAAATCAACTCAATAACGATAGCAATTACACATACTATTACCATAAACCAGAACGCAAAGAACGGACTCACCGGGTACTCTGAATAAAACTCTGGATCATGGTTTTTACCAGTAAAAGTGTTCCATACACTACATAAATATAATTTAATTTTTCTTTTCATTTACTAAGGAAACTTTTATGAAAAAGTTAAAATGGTCAAAAGCAGATGACAATTTACTCGTGACACTGTTTGAACACTATACTATACTTGGCAACGCTTGTATAAAAATTGTCGCCGAATCTATTGTCGACCCATTTAATCAGCAATCAGAAATAAAACGATCACAAAGCGCTTTACATGCACGTCTTTACAAACTTGGGTTACACGTCTTTAATAAATCTTATCGAAAAAGAAAAAGCAGAAAATAATCTAAATAATACTTGACATTAATCGATATTATTTGTACTTTATTTATGTTACTTAATGTTCTTTTCTATCTAACTCGCAAGTTTCCCTAAAGTTCCACTATTGAATTGTGGAGCTGGACGGGTTCGAACCGACGACCTCTTGACTGCCAGTCAAGCGCTCTCCCAACTGAGCTACAGCCCCTGATAAACGGGTATCAATATACTGAATTTGAAAAGGAATTTCAAGTAAGAAATAACATTATTTTTATGCTTAATAAAAACAGTAATGACGCTGATGACTGTTGTCTAATTTTTGAAATTCCATTCAACGCCCAGCCTGATCATGCTGTTTTGTATCGGGTAACCCAGCACAATCTGATAATCTGACCGTGAAATTAAATCGGTTTCATAAAAGAGTGTCACTGACTCTATTCGTGCGCTTCCGCGAACTTTGAGCATTGCAGTTGCTGGTATGTCTACATTATTGATGGCAAATTGCTGATAAAGCGGAAAATAATTTAACGCCTTCCTGCAGCCCCACACTAAACCAATTATATTAAATTCGGTATCGATGGTACGATTTGTAATAAAGTCCTCTAAATTTTTCAGTGTCAATTTCATAAAAGCGGTATGTTGGGAACCGAAAATGTGCGTACGTCGACCACTTAGATATGTATAATGTCCGGAAATATCGCTGTGTGCGTTTATGTTCCACAATGCGCATAAACTCACGCCGCCATAGGAATAGCCGCCTCCATTTGTTTGTACTACGGCTTCAGGTTTTTCATCGGGATTATCATAGAGATCTACCTGAGTAGTATAGAACGCTGGATCTTTAATCTGAAGAAAAAACGGATTTATACTTCCAAATCCCCTTTTCATATAATATTTGAAGTCAATTCCATAGCTATTAATTATTTCAGTAGATACTGATTTATTGATGAATTTACTTTGAACCGAAGGACGCCGTCCTGTGCGGGCTATTGAAAAACCGGTTGAGAGGTTGCCTTCCGACTTATACAGACCGACGATTTTCCCAAGTATTAAAATATTGTCGGAAGAGTTCGAGTGGTAGTCAATTTCAGGAGCAATATGTATGGTGAATCGCGGACTCATTTTATTCATAATATCGAGCGACAGATTGTGCGCATTGATAATATCATCGAGACCAAAGAATGTACCGGTGATTTTTGAGGCTCTTGCACGATAGATGACATCGACAGCCCTGTTTTTCTCATGAAAAGCATTCCATTGTACA
>CAZLTJ010000013.1:0-35683 GCA_964562425.1 uncultured bacterium | reverse complement strand
GTATATAAGAAATATTTTCTTGAAAAAGCTTCAAGTAAGAAACTATCGGGAATAATTTTTGACTACATTAGGAATAGGTATCAACAATCTTGCTTCTGCGACCAGTGCACTAAACCATTTAGGGATATGTATGGCTTCTCCCCAGTTCGGTTGTTCTCGCAACTACTCTCGAGAATAAGAATTGAAGGAAATATTTTAACACCAAATGTAGTACAAGTCGATATATTGCTTATGGCAGAAAATCTTAACCGAGAAAGTGGACAATTGACGAATCATCCTATAGTATGGTCAAAATCGTTTGCTGGTAATGGAAAAATATATCTTATTAATTGGAGTATGGAATTTAACAAGGAACCTGTAACAGATAACATTATTAATAAATTAATTGAAGCATCATATCCTTACGAAACAAGTGAAGATAAATTCGCATATTTCATTATCCCTAATTCAGTATGGACAGGCGGTGGAGATTTAACTTGGTACATAGAACATTTGAAAGATATACTTCAAAGGCAAGGTATTGCATTGATACAAAGGGAAACAGTTGAAATTGAACTATCTGGTAATTACATAATAGAAAATATGCCAGCATACCACGATGTAAACGTAAAAAAATATCCAATGATATTCTTCAAGCAATATTATAACGAAAAAGCTGGAAAAAAATTATATATCGATGTGAATGATACTGATACAGAAGTGATACCTGCATTACAAGGTTATCTTGACGCAGGCTGGAAAATAATTTGGATAGAAGCCCCATTTTGGGGAAACAAAGATGATGGTCCAATAAGAAATATGTTCGGTTTTACTGGAGATTATTATGATGATCTTTCCAATAATCATTGTTCAATAATTTACGCAGACCATAACGGTAATCCTCTATCCGACCTTATAGATCCCGACCACAGTTCAGATGAGAGAAAGTTCTTTATGAAAGAATGGTCAAGGTTGAATAACTTCAAATTCGTAAGTTTTCTTGAAACACTCGGGGATAAGATAAATGATGATAGTTTTGACATAGGTGCACTTACTATGCAGACGGACTGCTTTCGTGCAAAGAACTGCCAACAATGGCTTGCATGGATTAATAAAGATACTGAAAGAGGAAACAAGTTAATAGATTTCGCAGGACCTATGTGGATAAGCAAAGATTTTGGTGTTCCCATAGATAATGAGATTGAAAACTGGGAAAAGGTGGGTCATAAAAGCGGTTCACCGTCTCGTATTGACAACATTATGCCTATCTTGAAGCTATGGCTGGATGATGGTTCTGCAGTTACAGGTACTTTTCAGGAACAAGTAGCTAAAATTTGCGAAAAAACATCCTCTATTATATTGGATTGTTGGAATAATTATGACCAAGATCAAGATGGCTGGGATGATGTTTTTGATGATTTAGATACATGCTCTTAATTTGATGTGGATTTGAATAATTGAATGAAAAAACAAAGTGCTTTTGAAAGTGCTAATTTAATATTCCTTAAAGAATTTGCTGTTTTGAAGTTATATATTTGGTATAAAAAATAATTCTTTTTACTAAGTGAATGTCTTAGTATGATTAACGCTGGATTCATTTCTACCACAGTCTCATTGCTTTTCTAACTTCATTCATCGTTGATTCCGCTCGTTCTGATGCCTTTTCTCCGCCTTTTTTCAGTATTTTTCGGAGTTCCTCTTTGTCAGCGAGCAATTCACTGCGTCTTTCCCGGAATGGTTCGAGTGCTTCCAAAAGGCTTGACACAAGTAATTTTTTGCATTTAACACAACCCCATTCGCGGTCGCCGGCTTCACAGAGCGTTTTTATCTTCTCGGTTTCTGAGGGTGCATAGATTTGTAATAATGCATAAACAGGACATATGTCAGGATGTCCCGGATTGCCGCGTCGAAGCTTTGTTTCGTCGGTAAAACAGCCCATTATCTTTCTAGCGATCGAATCTTCATCCTCGCACATCAAAATATAATTATTATACGATTTTCCCATTTTTCGGTTATCGGTTCCGGGGATATAGGGCACATACGATTCGAGTGCTTGCGGTTCCGGAAAAATATCGCCATATAGAAAATTAAAACGCCGAACAATTTCTCGGGCTATTTCAAGATGAGGCAGTTGATCCTTTCCCACAGGCACTAAATTCGCTTTATAGACGATTATATCCGCAGCTTGAAGTACCGGATATCCAAGGAAACCATACGAATCCAACCCCAGTTTTTCCAACTTGTCTTTGTAGGATGGCACACGTACTAACCAAGGCACAGGCACAATCATAGACAACAGCAAATGAAGTTCGGCATGCTGTTTGACATCGGATTGTATGAATATCACGGATTTTTCGGGATCCAAACCTGCTGCAATATATTCAGCTGCAACGTTGAAAATTTTTTCGGGCATATTTTCTTTTTTATCGAAATCCGCAGTGAGAGCATGCCAGTCGACTATGCAATTGAAGCATTCGCATTCACCAGAATTTTGTAATTCAACCCAACTCTTGAGAACTTCATAGTTACCAAGATGAAGCATCCCTGTTCCTGTCGGTTGCATCCCAGAAAGTAGAGTTTTCATAGCACACCTCGCTTGATTTTTTATATAACAGTCATTCATGGATTTCAAATAACTTATCCATTATAAACAAATGAAATTGAATATTTAACAAAGTAATTTATGGGGATTTTTGCAAATTAATGAGGGGGATTCACCTCAAGAAATAGGTTGTGAAGACCAAAAACGGGGTTATAGATGTGAGATTCTGAAATAATATTTCAAACTAATAGCAAATTCAACATCGCCTTCACTAAATTCCTGAATTAAGAATTCTATATCCAATCAATATTGAGCGCATTATATCATGTAATCGATTATTCTACTAGATCAGCCAATCCCAATCCACTAGCTAAGTTGCCGATGTTCTTTTTCATTTCATTTTCAACTTTATTTCTAGCATCGTCAATGGCTGCAATAATAAGGTCTTGAAGCATTTCGATATCCTCTGGATTAACAATCTCAGGATTTATTTTTAATTCCAAAAGACCTTTCTTGCCGTTCATAATTGCCACAACCATGCCACCCCCAGATGTGCCTTCGACCTTGATGTCTCCTAACTTATCCTCCATTTGGCTAAGCATTTTCTTTGCATCTTGCAGCTTATCGATAAAATTTCCATCTAACATTTATATCCTCCCAAATTATTTACTGCATTTATCTTTTGTTTTCTATTTTGACTGAATAAATAGTGTCAACTAATTTATGTTGCAATTATCGTGCAGAAATTATAATTCGCATTCTGCAAATAAAAAGCTTAGTTTTCAAGTTTAGCGTTGAAAAGGTCTATAATTTTTGCAACTTTTAATGGAATATCCTTTCTTTCTTTGGAATTTGTCTTTTTCTCTAAGTCCTTCATTTTTTCCTGTTCGGTTTCGCTATCGTCTAATATTTCAAGTACAATATCAACTTCAAAACCCACTACTTCATGACCAATCTGATGTAATAGTCCTATTTTTTCTTTCTTCATCAACCATTCTTCCCTAATGCCTTCCATATGTTTTGGAAATTTGATTTTCAATGTTTTGTCTGCAAGTGAGATTACTGTTTTCTTAAGTAACGATGCTGTAGTTTCACTTGTTAATGCGATCTGTTTGACAAAATCATCTGATATGCTCTGTGCCTCTTTGGGTTTTAACGGTTTAGCCTTTGTTTTATCGTCCCTCTTTAATGGTTTATGGATTGCATCTCGAGTCGAAGTTTTAGCAAAAATTCCGCTTTCATTGTGGGTGGGAATCTCATGAGTAACTATTTGAGTCTTCGTAGAATCGAGCAGTTCAGCAATAGATTTTACATCGTCCATTAAAGACAAATATACTAAAGTCTCCTCGAGTATGTATCTTGGGATATCTCCTTGGCTCATACGACTTTTTGTATCGGTCAAAAGTTTTAGTATCCTCAAAAGGTCGTGTGTTGTTCGGGATTTTGCAACGGATTTAAATATACCTTTATTAGGAAATGATTCAGGTAGTGCACTGGATTTAGCTAGGAGTGCGTTGCGGAAATTTTCAATTAGACCTTTTGCAATTTGAATTGGATCGAATCCAGACTCGAGAATTGTATTGAGTTCATCTAACATTAAACCCGGGTCCTTAGTACAGATAGCACCGGCAATTCTCTCGAAAGACTTTATTGGCATAACACCGAGAAGATAACCTGCATTCTCGCTGTTAATAACACCCTCAGGTGAAAAAGCCATTAGTTGGTCGAGCATTGAAAGAGAGTCTCTAACTGCTCCATCTGCTCGCATTGCCACAAGTTCTGCTGCATTCTCAGATAGCTCAAAGCCCTCTGATTGAGAAATGTAAACTAAATATTTTGATATCTCTTTTGTTGAGACACGCTTGAAATCCAAATGCTGACATCGAGATTTAATTGTGGGTAGAACTTTGTGTGGTTCAGTTGTTGCGAATATGAAAATAACATTCTCTGGTGGTTCTTCTAAAGTTTTCAATAAAGTATTAAAAGCTTCAGTCGTTAACATATGAACTTCGTCAATAATAACTACCTTGAATCGACCCACAGGAGTGTAATAAATGTGTTTCCTCAGTTCACGGGCATCTTCTACACTTCTGTTGGATGCTCCATCGATTTCGTGGACATCCGGAGAACGAGATTCGGAAATTTCAATACAAGATGCGCATTCATTGCAAGGTGTTTCGGTTGGAGCATCGAAATTCATACAGTTGAGAGCTTTCGCAAAAATTCGTGCAGTCGTTGTCTTGCCTATTCCACGAGGTCCAGAAAAAAGATAAGCATGTCCAATTCGATTCTGCTTGATAGCTCGGGAAAGTGTTTTAATTATGTGGTCCTGTCCAATAACTTCCTCAAACGTTTGTGGTCGCCACTTTCTTGCAAGCACCAAGTAACTCATTTTACCTCCTATTTTTAAAAAATACGGTGTTAATTTATTTCAACAAGGCTTTTGATTAAAGAAAAAAAATATTTGCATAACTAATTGATAATGATATATTTCTAATGTTAACCGTAGAGTATTTACGGTTACGTTTGTTTTGGACTATAAATTGTGAGGGGAAGGGAAATAACGGTTGAAGGGAGATTTGAGATAGGAAAGCGAATTTTAGTAAGATTCGTTTTTTTTAGGTTCAGACATCTATTTGAGGTAATTTATAATCGCTTGTAAAATTAAATGTGGGAAAAGAAATGCGTAAATTTATTTTTTTTACATTAATTCTAACTATATCAACGATATGGGCTGTTCGATTTTATCACGATACACGGACTGTTCAGCTTCGAGTTGACGACCAGTATCCCGGAGGATTTGTCGAGTTTTCATACGAATATAGGGATTTTCTATGGCGAAGTTTTATGGGAATGAAGTTGAGTGAAGGTATCATTTATTATGGCAGAGCTTACGATGTTGAAGAGTGTCCGTTATCTGAGAGCAATTTGTGGCACTATTCTGACCTTGAATTCGAAAATTTTTGGGATGTGAAGTATGATACACTGACAGCATCAGATTCCACGGATTCAATCGTCATCGATTCTATATTCTTAGGGGTTGAAAGTCGTTATACATTCGCACTTGCTCCTATTACTCCTCCCATTATCATCGATCAATGGGTAAATTCTAAGCATTCTGATGAAAATTATATTAATGTTCGATGGATAATAAATAAGGTTAGCGCAGTAAACTATGAGCATATTCCGATTTTAATATTTGCAGATTTTGATATACCAACAGCGGATCCAAGAGATGATATACCTTTTTTGATCGATGGTCATTGGGCAGCAGGTATTCAAGCCAGCAATATGGATTCTATCTGTGCAGGAATTGTGCTATTATCTCAGTTCGATAGCGTTTTCATGGTTAATACTCTGGACTGGTTTATCTGGGATGCAATAGGATGGCGGACAGAGGAAGATCTTGAAGGACTTATAGATGGAGATTTTTGGTTTGAATCACCATATTGCTCAACAAGACCTTGTAAAACATGGATTGACAGTCTAATAGGTGATGTTGGAGTTGGTTTTGTAGTTAACATTCCTCATCTTCACAGTTTTGAAGCTTGTACTATTGATTTTGCATTAGTTGCTGCGGGAACGCCGGAAACTCTTTTCAATGTTATAGCTGAAATCGATTCTTCTATGATTACTGAACATGTTTCTCAAAATCCGGAGGAGTTCTCACTTACAACCTATCCTAATCCGTTTAATTCATCCTGTTTAATTACAGCACCGAAAGGTACTATTATTAAGATTTATGATTTAAGCGGAAAGCTTATCGTGGAGGGAATTGCACCTATGACATGGCATCCTCCTATAAATATGTCGACTGGGATGTACTTTGTGCGTGCAATTCAGGCTAATAGATCCACCGTTCGAAAAGTAATATATTTGAAATAGTAAATTTACTGTAATGCTTGTGAAAACCGTGACCAAAGTGAGTCTTGATATTGAGACAGAGTGTATTATTAGCTCTTATCTAAATTAGCGATTTAAAGCCTTGCATAATCTTACCCTTGAAATTATTTTTGTACTCTGATTTTTTTAATATTCGTTTTCTAATTAATTCATAATGCATCGAGGATATATGAAATTTGTGGAAAACGCTTTGGGAAGACGTGTTCCCGTGGAAATCGAAGGCAAAGAATTAATCCCTTATCAGGGTGCCTTCATTGATCCTATTTCAAAAATGGAACGCAGGAAATATGCCAATCCAATACCGAAATCACACCCAGAATGGCTAACTGGGGAAAGTAAACTTTGCAAAAATCTTGAAGAGGCTGTAAAACGCTCAGGTCTTACAAACGGTAAGACAATTTCATTTCATCACCATCTTAGGAATGGGGATTATGTAGTAAATATGGTTTTAAATGTCTGTGATAAGTTGGGGATAAAAGATTTAACCATAGCACCCTCAGCTCTTTTCCCTATACACAAACCTGTTATAGATTATATTCGCAACCATGTTGTGAGAAACATACACGGTTCAATGAACGGACCTGTGGGTAAGTTCGTCTCATATGGTGGATTGCCAGGAACCGCAGTTTTACGAACTCATGGGGGACGCGTTAGAGCTATCGAGGATGGTGATCTTAAAATAGATATTGCATTTATCGCTGCACCGTGTGCGGATGACTACGGAAACGCAAATGGCGTTTACGGACCTTCTGCATGTGGACCTTTGGCTTATTCTTACGTTGATGCTATGTATGCAGATAAAGTTGTCATTGTTACTGATAACCTCGTAGAATACCCGTGTTTACCGATTTCTATACCCTCCACACATGTAGACTACATCGCTGTTGTGGACAAAATAGGCGACCCTGAGGGAATTGTCTCAGGTACCCTCAGAATAACTCATTCGCCTACAAGACTTTACATTGCAAATTTAGCCGCAAAGTTTATCCGAGAATCACCCTATTATAAAGACAATATGTCTTTCCAAACTGGAGCAGGCGGAATATCTCTTGCAATTACCAAAGATTTAGGTGAATTTATGGAGAAAGATGGTATAACAGCATCTTTCATTAATGGTGGAATTACAAAATTTTCGGTTGAATTATTTAAACGAGGTCTTGTGAGGAAACTTCTCGACGGACAGGTTTTCGATCCAGTTGCTATAAAATCGTTCAGAGATGATTTATGGCATCAGGAAACTCCAATGACAATGTATGCTAATATTCATTCAAAGGGATGTCTTGTAAATCGTCAAGATATCGGTTTCCTCGGTGCAACTGAAGTTGATCTTGATTTTAATGTCAACGTTAATACACATAGTGACGGGTTGCTATTGCATGGGATTGGTGGACATACGGATGTTGCTGCAGGTGCTAAACTTGCTATGATTGTTATTCCCTCATATAGAAAGAGAATTCCTGTTATTCGAAAACGAGTTACAACAGTTACTACTCCTGGTGAAACTATCGATGTCATCGTAACAGAACTGGGTATTGCGATCAACCCGCTTAGAAAAGATTTGATTGAAAATTCTAAAAATTCCAAACTTCCCATAAGATCTATAGAGGATATTTATTACGAAGTTATGAAAATTGTTGGCGGTGAACCCGATGAACCTAAACTTAAGGAGAGAATTATAGCTCTGATTGAATATAGAGATGGTACTATAATCGATGTTGTTCGACAAGTAGAAGGTCAATACAATTAAAAAAAGCTTGGTGGAATTGTGAAATTAAGAATTTATAATTTAATTCAATTTTTTGTATTATTAGGGTTCTTTAATGTGTGTTTCGCACAAATTTCAGTGCCCTATGCAAATGATTTCGAGACAACTTCGGTAGGATGGGTAACATGGAGTATTCACAGTCCGACTTGTAATGAGAGCCGTTATATTAAGTGCTCCGATATTGAATGGCAAGTATTAACTAACCCTCAAACTTATAGAGTTGCCAATGATATTTATCCTGATAGAGTTGACCTTCCTGAAGAAATTGGTGGTTCCACTCATGCATATCTTCCCTCAGCCCATAGTGGGAGAAAGGCTTGGTGGTGCGGATCTGTGGATAATGCTACTTTTGCAGGGGACGATTATGTTAACCCGGGTTACGATGACGATGGTGTAGAATCTCACAATTGGATGCGAGCTGCTCTAAGGACTCCATTATTTAATACATCTTCTCTTTCTTCAATTTATATGTCATTTTGGACCTGGTGGGAAGTTGAATGTATTGACATATATAAATACGATTTAATGGAAGTTTTGATTTCCATAAACAACGGCGGTTCGTGGTCTGTTCTCGATACATTAAATCCTCCCTTTTCAAGATTGAGTTACTGGCGGCAGGATCAGTCTTTTTCAACCGGTGGATATATGAAACATGGCGAATGGGTATTCTGGGCTTTCGATCTTTCCCGTTATATAGGAAACAATTTGATGTTTGAGTTTAGATTTGATACTCGAGATAATTTGTATAACGGCTTCAGGGGATGGATGATAGACGATTTCTATATCGGTTCCGGTCCAAAGTATGGAAAACTAAATTGGGAACTAAATTCTGATAGAATAATTATGCATCATTGTGAAAGAATGCCTAATCCTTATAATCTTGATATTGATGTGTGGAATTCTGGAAGAGCAGTTGTAAACGATGTATCCGTCAGATTAGAGCCTTTACCTGAAGGTTTGTTCCTTGTTTCCGGTACAACGTATGTTAGCATGGGAGCTCTTTCGTTGGGAGATACTGCCTCCTGTAGATGGCAAATCGGTTATACCGATAGTGCAATAGGAATTAAATGCGCGAAAGTTATTATAGCATCGGCAGATAGCGAGATAAATTACTTCGATGACTTTGAAAATCCTACCACAGGAATTTTTGAGCCAACAGATTCCGGTATCTTTGACTATACTAGTTATGCAAACATAAGAAGAATAGATTCTGCTCCATCAGGTCTTGGTTTTGCGGGTATTCCGTCTGCAAGAGGAGGAATTTATGAGGAGGGAAAGGAATATACTTTCACAACGAAGCCTATATACATTGGGGGATTCCCTGAACTGTATATAAGCTATTATTATTGGGCTAACTTTAGAGACCATACGGCATTTATTGAGGGGTACGACGGAGTTGTATTAGAGATTAGAGTTGATTATGGAGAATGGAAACAAGTGGATCAATTCGCCACGGGTGTTATATTTCCGCCTTATACGGGATATATCACAGTGGATGTATCAAATCCTCTTGAAATGAAATTGTGCTATTGTAAGGATACGAGAGATTGGATGTATACGAAAACAGCGGATTTGAAGAGATTAGGTTTTGTTACAGAAGGAGATAGTCTTAGAGTAAGATTTAGATTTGGTTCTGCGATATTGACAACCGATCCAGATACAATGAATGGTTTCTATATTGACGATTTTCAAATTGCTTCGTCAAGTTCACCGATGGGACCTTTTTGGCTTAATAGTTGTGTAACATTGCCTTATTTAGGTGGAATCGATGTTACAGCTTATTACAATACTGTTTTATGCGAACATACAGCTACAATTATCAGCGCAGTTGTTACTACTCCTGGTCAACCGTATACTGTTGAATGGACCCCAAGAGATAAAGTACTTCATTATAGTGGTATCTCTACTTGGGCTTTTCCTAATACAACAACTTATTTTAAGGTTAAGGCAACGAACAACTCATCCGGTTGTGAAGCAGTTGATAGCATTCTTTTGAGAGTAGATAAATTAGACATAGAGGCATTTGGTAGTACTCGTGTATGTGAGGGTGATATTGTTAACCTTTTTTGTTCAATTTCCGACGGCATATATCCAATAACCATAAAATGGTTTGAAAGAGATCCTGATACTGATATTGTAGAAGAAATTCATGATGGAGATAGTCTGACAATTGAAGCAGAAAGTTCACGGTGGTTTTACTGTTTCGTTGTAGATAGCGCTCGATGTACAAAAGAAGATAGCATCTATATTAGGGTAAGTCCTCTTCCAGGAATGTCAGCTTTAATACTTCCCGCAGAGGATGACACAATTAGTTTTGATGAATCTCTTCTGTTCTGGGAAAATGCAGCTTATACAGAAAATTATACACTCATTGTCAACGCGGAAACCCTTGCTGTTCTGGATTCAAACTCATTTTTCCTCGAGGACGTAGATTGTAATGCTTCTTATGAATGGCGTGTTATCTCCCATAATCATTGTGGCGATACTGAATCACCAATGTGGCATTTCAGAATTAGATCTTGTGGTGAACCTATTATAAAAATAATCGAGCCTTATATCGATACATGGACAGCCTGCGAAGATCAGCAGATTTTTGTAACTCTCACAGATTCGGATGGAGTAAATGATTCCTCTATTGTCTTGAATGTTAATTCCATTAGATATACAGTTGATGATTCAACATTGAAATTCGAAAATGATACTCTAACTTTCACACCGATTTTTTTGTGGACAGATAATGAAACTGTTACAGTGTGTATTGAAAGTGTTGCAGATTCATTCGGCAATGCATTAGACATTCCAGAATGTTGGAATTTTATAGTTGACCTTTCACCTCCGGTTATCGGGATTTACGAACCCGATTCTGTTATATCCCCGATTGAAGAGAACCTTAGAATTGTTGTTCTAGATTTACTATCGGGCGTTGATACCACGACTGTAGAGATTTCTATAGAGCACCTGGGTGGTTCGGGAGTCTATTACTCCTCTGATATTGTATTCAGTGGCGATACTTTAATTATTCCTGTTGATACTGTGGACTTTATAAGGGGAGATACAGTAAACATATATGTTACTGTAGGAGATTCACCTGAGTATTGTGGTCCTAATTATCTTGATTCCTGTCTGCGCACACCTGTTGGAGAATGCATGCTTTTTGTAGGAATATGCAGCGGTTTGTATGCATGCCCCGGTGAAAGTGTTCTACTTGGTGAACTTATCGTTTTGGGTGGTGCAACACCACCATTGGGCTTTAGATGGTTTGATGAGCATGGTACGCTTATATCAACAGACCCGAGTCCAACGGTTTTAATAGATTCAACTACAAGTTTTAAAGTATATGTTAACGACGCAATGGGTTGTACTTCTTGGGTAAATATTCCCGTAGGATGCATGTTTAATCCTTCAGATTATATAGAGCTTATATATCCAACTCCAGAACTAACAATTAGAGCTGGTTCCACAACTGTATATTGGCATTCACCGGGTAGAAGCGAGCCGATTTACTATACCATAACCGTTAATGACTCGATTATGGCAAGTGAGATTACTGATACTCAATTTACATTTCTCACTGTATGTGAGGACACATATTCATGGTATGTAGAGGGTTATAATATATGTTATCATAGACAACCGCATTGCACATTAGGATATACCGATACAAATGAGGTTTATTATTACAGTGATACAGCAATTTTCATCGGTAGCACAAGAGAACCGATCTTTTTCACTGCGCCATGCCATGGACCGATGGCTTCAATAATTCGACCAGAACCAGAAACATGGTCAAGATGTTTACCTGACAGCATTATTGTTGAGATAACCAGTCTTGCTACGATTGTAGAAACAACTATTGTTCTCGAAGTTGATGGTGTGAACTATACTGTTTTGTCATCATATTTGACTTGGGTCGACCCAATTCTTGTGTTCCATCCTACGGTTTTTGAGGATGGTGACACAGTTAGAATATGTTTGCGAAGTGCCATCGATGAATGGGGTGGTCTGCTCGAGGTGGATTCTCTATGCTGGGTATATTTCATAGATCGGTCTCCTCCTGTAATACTAAGTACAACTTTCAGTGCTTCAGATACAATAGCTTCCAAACATCCAGAGATTAATTTCGAAATTTTCGATTCACTTTCCGGTGTGGATTTCTTTACAATTACGCTTGATATAGGACATTGGAGCTTTAGAACTGGAGATCCATGTCTAAACATTTCGTTATTACCTTCGGGTCATGTCGGTATTGATGTAGATTCAACATGCATTTCGTTTTCTGCATGCGACACTGCAACAGTGAGATTAACAGTTTCCGATAGTACTCAATATTGTGGACCGAATATATTGGATACAACCTGGGTAATGGTTACAGATTGCGATCCTCCTGAGGCACGACCTATATGGATTCCTCCTGATCTATGGTACTCGTGCGAGGATGATTCGATCGTTATTTGGCTTTATGATGGGCTTGCAGGTGTGGATACAGTTAGAATTATTCTTATCGTTGAAGATGACACGATTACATGGGGAGATCCGGGATTGAGTTATAAAAACGATACTCTAGTATATAAACCTCCAACACCTTTCCCTGAGAGTGGAACTATAAATGTAAGACTTTACGCAATCGATTTCGTAGATAACGAGTTAATTCCACCATTAGAATGGTTCATCAAAGTCGATAAAGTGCCACCAAGAATCCTCGATTTCGACCCGGATTGTGGCGATACAATACCATACATTTCACCTGAAGTTTCAATATTATTTATGGATGATGGATGCGGGGTTATTCTGGATAGTGTGAGTGTTTCATTAAACGACACATTAGTATTTTATTATCACGATGGCTCAATCGATCTTTCGGGAGGAAGACTTATTTTCGACTGCAGCGACACTGGAATTAGATTTGAGAACGGTGATTCCGTGAATATTTGCTGGCATTTAGTAGATTGTGCTGGGGATATTTGTCCAAACAACGTGCTTGACACATGCTGTATGATTTATATCGTCGGCAACGGACCTCAAGTAGCAATTAATCATCCATCCGAGGTTTGGGTGTCTTGCCCAGATGATAGCATTAGGTTTATTGTCAGCGATGAGAATGGTATTATCATGAATTCGATAATAATCGAGGTTTGTCGTAAACCAGATTGCTCAACTTGTATAACTTACACAATGGCTGATCCACAAATTCATTCAATCGAAGAGTTCGACGACTCAGTCACATTCTGGTTTGTTCCCACCGTTCTCTTTGAGGATAAAGATACTATTTGTATTCATGCTGTCGAAGTAAGTGACTCTATTACAAACCCGATGCAAAGTACTGATAGTATTGTTTTATATATGGACATTTCTACGCCTGTAATGTTGAATAGCAGTCCCGAGGTTGGAGATACTGTTTTGGACTCTCAACCAGAAATTTGTATTGAATTAATAGATTCGTTGTCCGGAATCGATGGAACATTATTTAATGTTACTATTGATACTTTTGAGTTTGTTTCCGGATCGTCTGCACTTAGTTGGGATGGTAATTCACTATGTGTTTCCACAACGGACACTGGCATTTATTGGTTAGGTGGTGACACAGTAATAGTTTGTGTTAAGGCATATGATTCACCTGATGTTTGTCCACCAAACGAGTTGGACTCATGTTTCAAATTCTATATGGAAAACAGTTCACCTATCGCAATACCAATACGACCAGACATTTTTGTGATTTCTGCATGTCCTAATGACTCTGTCATATTCGAGGTAATTGATCCACAAGATCAAGGGATTATTGATTCTTCGCTGGTTGTAACATTAGAAGGGAATCGAAGAACACTTGAAACGCTTAGAGTGGGGGAATTTGCTGGTCTTGTTTGGCATTCAGCGGATAATAAGTTGGCATTACATCCTGAGCCGCAATTTGACGACGGAGAAACGCTAACAGTATGTGTTATTGAAGCTAAAGATACAATTGGGAACGCATTAGATATTCCTGTATGCATTACTTTTGTTATTGATTTATCATCTTTTCTGCTATGGGATCTTAACCCAGCTGATGACGAAAGCGTCAGAACAACGACACCTGTTATATCGATGCTCATTGAGGATGTAATTTCTGGGATAGATGATTCCTCTATTATGCTCTCCATCGAGGGAAATAGATTCCGATTGAGTGATCTTGGATTGACAAAGATTGATTCATTATCGAAGCTAATTTTTGACTCGGAAGCAGCAGGACTTGCTTGGAATGGAGGATATTGTGTTTATTGCACATTATTTGCATACGATTCACCGACACCAGGTTTCTGCGAACCTAATGATTCCTCGGTTGCATTTTATTTCTGCATTGCTGCCGGAGGACCTATAGGGCAAATCGTGTACCCAGAAAACGGTACAAGAACAGCCTGCAACGATCAAGTTATAGCTATTCTATTTAGTGATCCAGATGGTTTAAATCTGAATTCTGTCGTTATAACGGTTAACGATGAGATGTATAGCATTGAGGATGGTGAGTTATCTTATTTAGGGGATACTGTTTTTTATGAACCTTTGTCACCTTTTGCAGATGCTGAGACTGTCCATGTTTGTCTAATACATGCATTAGATAATCTCGGAAATGATTTGTCCTCATTGGATTGTTGGTGGTTTATCGTGGATTTATCTCCACCAGAGTTTGGGATGATTATACCTCCAAATGCTACAATGGTTCGAAGCAGTGTTCAGTCTGTTCTTATTTCCACTATTGATAGGCTTTCAGGTATCGATACTTCTTCAATTGTAATGGAGGTTTATGGTGGGGAAAGAGATGTAATCATAAATCCATCAGATAGTGGTTGGACTGTCGAATTTTCACCCGGTGATGCAAGCATTGTGTATGCTTCTGGGGATACAGTTTGGATTAATATTTATGCTTGTGATATGCCTGATTATTGCGATGCAAATTGTGGGGAAGCGATATATTGGTTCTGGGTTTTACCGTATACAGCCTGTACTGCTGAGCCGAATCCTTTCACTCCTAATGCAGACGGAATAAACGATATAACTATTTTCAATTTCCCAGAGATGTTTGGAAAATCTGCCACTATAGAAATTTATAATATTCAAGGAAGCTTAGTTTATGAAGGTTCAATAGGCAATGTTTATTCTTATGAAGATTACAGTAAGATTAGCTGGAATGGCTTTGACAATGATGATAATCCACTTCCAATTGGATTGTATGTCTATCTTATAATTCGCAATGGTGAGATTGTGTGTAAAGGTTCTGTTGTGATCGCAAGATAGGGAAAAAGCAAATTCTTTGTTTAAAATAAAAGATTGGCCAGAAGGAAAAGCATTTGAATTGTTTTCTATGTAGTGTATTATACCCATGGAATGGGAGAGAATAAGAACAGTATTACACTAAAAGGGATTGGCACTGGTAGTGGTATTGCAATTGCTAAAGCCATTATTATTCATAGGGGAGAACTCACCGTCCCTGTTTTAACCATAGAACAACATGAAGTTGAAGGAGAGATTCAACGTTTTAGAGGATCTCTAAATATTGCTAAAGAGCAACTTTTAAGAATTCGGTCGGCTATTGCAAAGACAATGGGAGAGGATGCTGCTGGTGTTATTGAGGCTCAAGTGCACGTTGTAGGTGATCCTTGTTTAATCGATGAAACAGAAAAACTCATTGCTGTTAAGGAAGTCAATGCAGAACACGCATTTGAAGTCGTAATAAACAGTGCTATTGATTCATTAGGTTTAAAAGAAAACCCCGTTTTTAAAGAGCGAGTTCAAGATTTTAAGGATGTTAAAAGCAGGATACTTTCAATTCTGCTTGGTCTAAAACATCAAATTATTCAAATGCCTGAGGATGATTCGGTTCTAGTGATTGATCAGCTTGCGCCGTCAGAAACTGCACATCTTTTTGGAAGCAAATATGTCGGTCTTGCTACTGAAACAGGAGGATTCACATCCCACATGGCGATTATGAGTCGAACCATGGAACTTCCTGGAGTTCTTGGAATTGATGACATAACGAATGTTGTCAAAGACGGTGATATGTTAATTATTGACTCATTAAAGGGTGTTATAATTGTTAATCCAGATAAAAGACAACTGATTGAGTATCGTCGTCTTGGAGAAATATTTGAGAAACACCGGGAAATTATACTGAGAACTAGTGATCAAGAATCTCGAACCCCAGATGGACGAAATGTGAGTATTGCTGCAAATATGGAATTAGTAGAGGAAGTTCCATTAGCAAAGCATTTTGGTGCAGCAGGAATCGGTCTTTTCCGAACTGAGCTTTTGTTTATGGATAGAGACAGATTTCCTGAGGAGGATGAACAGTTCTCTGTGTATAAAAAGATCGCTGAACAGATAAAACCGGAATCTGCTATAATTAGGACATTTGACATTGGTGGCGATAAATTTGCTAAAACAATTGGCTCTATGCATTACGAGCCTAATCCATTTCTTGGTTGGAGAGCAATAAGAATTGGTCTTGAATTCCCCGATATATTTAAAACTCACTTGAAAGCTCTCCTCAGAGCCAGCTATTACGGTAATATTAAGATCATGTTTCCAATGATTTCAGTTCCCGAGGAGATGCGGCAAGCGTTGAGTATTGTGGAAGAAGCAAAGAGTGAGCTTAGGGAACACAATATTCCATTTAATGATAAAATAGAGATTGGAATTATGATCGAGGTTCCTTCCGCAGCAATTCTTGCCAGAGATCTGGCGGAATTGAGTGATTTTTTCTCTATAGGAACCAACGATTTAATTCAATATACACTCGCAGCTGACCGAGGTAATCCCCGCGTGGCTCATATATATCAGAGTTTTCAGCCTGCAGTTCTTAAGTTAGTAAAATTCGCAATTGATGCTGCTCATTTCAAGGGAATATGGGTGGGTATGTGTGGTGAGTTAGCTGGTGAGGTTTTAGCTGTACCGTTGCTTTTGGGTATGGACCTCGATGAATTTTCTGTTGTCCCATCTCGTGTTCCGTTAGTTAAAACGATAATTAATAGATTCCCATACTCAAAAGCCAAAATTCTTGCAGAAAATGTCCTATCCTTCTCAACTCAGGATGAGGTCCTTGACTACTTAACTAAAGAGGTTTCTGGTTATTTACCTCCAGAAATAATGGAATTAGAAACGGTGAAACATAATAGCCAATAAATATTGTTGTTGAAGTATCTAATCTATTTCTTTCCATTCAATCGCATTAACTGGGCAGTTCTTAATGCATTCACCGCAGGAAATGCATTTGTCAGGATCTATTACAGCTTTTCCTTTGATCATTTTGATTGCACCTGCGGGACATGATTTGACGCACAATCCGCATCCTATACATTCCTTAGCAATCACGAATGCCTTAGCCTTGGAGGTTTTTTCCCTAGTCTTGTCCGGTTTAATTCGATTTGTTGTGTCGTAAGACGGTTTGAGGATTTCACCTTTTTCAGCAGGTGCTATACTTGAGGAAGTATCTAATGCTCTTGGAATTTTCTTATCATCCATTGGTTGCTCTTTAGTAATACGATTGTTTTGTGTTTCCTTGAAAACAACATAATGTGTGATTGCATTAACGGGACATCTTTTTACACATAATCCGCAACCTATACATTTTTCTTCATCGATAATTACTTTTCCATTTTCCTGGGAAATTGCATCTACAGGGCATATAGAGATACACTGGAGACATCCAATGCATTTTGTATTGTCTATTTTATATTTGTCAAGTTTTATAGAATATACATAAAAAGCAGAAGTAATTATTAATACTGTCAAAATCTTAATTCTTATCAACTAATTTACCTCTTAACTTTGAAATACATTTCCTGAGATCGAATCTAACAAATAAAAATACAAATGCACAATAAAAAAACAACAAAGCGGTCTATCCCAGAAAAGAGCTATATATCCCGGAACAACAGGTCTTCCGGCTGCGAGACCAAGAAATTCTGCAAACAGAAACTTATTACAAGTCCGATTCCTACTGTACCTAAAGCATAATTAGTAATTACTGCAAGTAATTAAGGTTTTTGTTCAGATAATTCGACATTATATATTAGTCTTATTTCGACACGTCTGTTAATTTGTCGATTTTGTTTAGAATTGTTCAGCACTAATGGATCGTTTTCACCGTGTCCCAAGATCTCGAAATTAAGAGTAATCTTGGAATTTCTCCTCATATAATTTGCAACAATCTTCGCTCGCCTAAAAGATAGATCGAGATTATACGCTGCATTGCCAATATCGCATGTATATCCTTCGATTTTTATCATAAGCGGGAATTCCGATTTTGGCAGTGCATCGATAAAAGAATCAAGCAATGTTTTAGCTTGTTTTAGAAGTCTTGCATTATTCTCGATCATAAAAGGCACTCGGATTCCCTCTATCACAATCGGTTCAATTATAGGTTTAGAAATTTTTTCTTCAATAACGACCAGTTTCGGTTTAGGTGTACCTGGGGCTGTATATTTCCCGATTTTCTTCTTAGAACCCCATCTCAGTACAATATTATGTTCTGCACCATTCGTATCGATAACCTGTGGCATATATACAACTTTCCAGCCACCGGAGAGAACCTCATTGAGATCATAAGGATCACTGCTGTGAAGATAAAATCCATCAACTCGATTTACAATAGTATCTAATACTTCGTTTCTTTCGCCTTGAAGTTGAACCACAACTATAGGAATTTCTCTGAGATTGGCTGTATGCAATGCATCTTCGAGTCTAAAACCGTGATCGGCACTGGCATCGGAGATAATGACTAAAGCTCCTACCTGCCCAGGAAGTGAATCTAATGCCGTAAAAATCCCTCTTGCTAAGGATGTACCATTTGGTGGTGGTTTTGGTAATTTAGATAACTCCAGGTTAATAAATTCCTTTCCCAAAGTTGGTCTTAATGCCCAGATTGCTTTTTTACCAATTCTTACAATTCCCACTTGCAACGATGGGAATTCGTTTGCTGTCTTGGAGATTAATCTGTCAGCTTCGTCAGCCCTATCTAACATGCTGCCACTGTAATCCTCAATAAAGATTAATACACCCAATGTTTCAGGAATGGCTTTAAAAGCTATAAAAGGTATTTTATCAACTCGATCCTCAACAGTTTCAGTGAGTTCAGCTATATTCGGGTTGAAGCTAGAACTGCAGAACGAGAATTCGATAATCTCGGGGAAATTCTCAATATTAACCGTTGTTTTGTGTTCGGCAATTTCTATGGGTGAAAAAATGAATAATTTCTTACCTCGACCAGCACAGCCAGCGAAGAATGAAATTAATGTAACTAAGGTGACTAATACTATTAATTTATATTTATTCAAAATACCCAGCCAATTTTTACTCATGTATATAATTTTCTATAATTTCTAAGTTTGGGAATACTAGGATTATACTCACTTTTTGAGTTTCTATCCTTATACTTAACGCCTAACTACATCCATATTTTCTTACCGATGAAATCCCTTGCTGAACCGCTCAAATCATAAAACTTATCGGTTCTTCCAAGATGTAATGGATCGATCCAATATGCATTTTGTGACGTATAAATTTTGTAATAATAATTCCCTTTAAGAGATATTTTTATTTTACGTCCGAAAATAATAATACTTTTTATTAATTACAAGAGAGAACATGTCCTTTTCATAGGATATATCGCTTTCATTTGAGCTCTGTTTATTCTCGACAGAGGTATCATAACCTCTCGCTTTGCTTATTAGAAATCTATACGCAATTTCAAACTCTGGACTCATTCCTTTAGACAATGAGAGAGAAATATTCCTTTTCCATGAATCATATTCAGGGGAAAAATCGATGTAACGATAATATGAAAGATCTCCATAAATAGATACGAAATATCTTCCAGTAAATCTATATATAAATTCCAAATTACCACTCAATTTACGATAACTTGACCATTGTTCATAGTTTGTTTCATCATCAAGATAAGCTCGAGATACATATTTTGGGATACAAGAAATGGAAAGTGTGATTTCTGACTTATTAATTTCACCATTAAGAGATAAAGTGGATTTTATATATGATTTATCCGGGTTTGATGAATATATACAACAGTACAAGTTATTATCGAGTTAAGATTAAAGCCCCAGAGTTTGCATATCTGCTGTTTGTGAAATAATCCGATTCTTATCACTAAATCATCGGTCGTTTCCAGAAGGAAAGTTCGATCAGCGTTTTCCCATTGTCACAATTCTAATTCAGATAGATTGCAGATTTTTTTATCATATCTTAATTCTGACTAGACAGATGTGCCCATTTGAAGTACAAGTGTAATAAAAGTTGCAATAAGAATACAAAGTCTTGTTTTCATAACTAAAATGAATATTTACACTGGTAAGAAATCAAGAATATTCGAAATGACGACAGCATATCCTTTTAGTGGAAATTATAAAATATAGATACTTTAAGTAACTCAAAGTGAGTATGTAGTTTGTTTGGATTCCGAATCATATTATTAGATTAATATAGTCGGGCCCTTTTGTGAAGGTAGGCAAGAAGAGATATATCAAACGGTGTGTCCGTTGTTATAAGACAATAATCCACACCTAATTCGCGACAGCCATATTTCAATTCGTTGAAAAATTTACTAACTTCTTTGCGATATTCTTCTCGAATCATCCATGGTTGCACAGGTAGTTTATTTCCACTTTCAAGGTCGATAAATTCAGCTTCTCTTTTAAAATCGAAATTTACTTCAGAAGGATCAAGAATATGGAAAACGATTACTTCATTTTTTTTGTGTCTAAACTGTCGAAGAGCTGTTAGCGTATGCTTAGGATCATCTAGAAGATCGGAAATGAGAATTATTAATCCTCTACGTTTCAATTTTTCAGCAAGAGCTGTAAACGTTTTATCTATCCGCGTTTCTTCTGCATAATCGGTTCTATCTAACACCTTCAGAAGTTCCATGAGTTGCACTTTGGTCATCGATGCTGGGATATATGTATCCACTTCCTTATCAAATGTAAGAAGACCCACAGCATCTTTTTGCTTGACCATAAGGTATGCCAACGCTGCAGCAAGAAAACGAGCGTATTCAATTTTCCTTAAACGACCATTGTGGGAGAATCCCATTGAACCACTTTTATCGAGTAGGATATATGCTCTAAGGTTGGTTTCCTCTTCAAACTCCTTAACAAAGTACTTATCAGTTCTCGCGAATACTTTCCAGTCGATTGTGCGAGGTGGATCCCCAGGATTATATTGTCTATATTCCGCAAACTCGACTGAGAAACCGTGATAGGGACTTTTGTGAAGCCCCACCAGGAAACCTTCAACGACTAATTTAGCTATAATCTCGAGATTACCCAGTTTCGCTAATATAAGAGGATTAAGAAATCGTCTATAATCTTGCTCTTGTTTACTTTGCATTTTAAATCACTGCAACTATAATAGAGTGTTTGTTTATTAAGGCAAGTGAATTAGTATTTGTGTGCAAAGTGTTTAATGAATCTACAAAAACAGGTTGCCAAAGATTGAAAGGCGTAATATTTAATTAGGCTTTGATTAATACTTAAATGTTTGAAGGATATTCAATGAGAAAATTTTTTGCTTGGCTAAAGAAAAATATACTAACAGGAATTATTATAAGTGCGCCAGCTGTAGTTACGATTTATGTTTTCTGGATTGTTTTTCGTTTCTTAGATGGAATTTTTGCAGGTTTATTAGTGTATTTTTTTGATATTAAAATTCCAGGTTTAGGGTTTGTAGCTTTGTTAGCCATACTATGTGTTTTAGGATTCCTAACAAGGTCATATCTTGGAAATAAATTTTTGAGTCTTACCGATGCGATTTTTACACGATTGCCAGTAGCTAAATCTATTTATTTTGCAATAAAACAATTAGGCAAATTCCTTGAAATTAAAAAAACTTTTGTTTTTCATGCGCCAGTTATGGTAGAGTATCCTCGCAAAGGATTGTTTGTTATTGGTCTGTTGGTTAATGAGAAGCCTACAAACATAAATGGAAAAAATCTTTACCCAATTTTTATATCTTCGACACCGAATCCTACAACAGGATTTCTTGTTTATGCTAATAAAAGTGACTTCATCGAGCTTGATATTACAATCGAGGAAGCAATGAAAATGATTGTGTCTGCAGGTATTTTAAGTCCAACTGAGGAATTAATAAATAAAAAAACCTTCGTAGAGACAGGAAAAGGAAATTCATTGCACAAAACTGCTAAAGTTAAAATAAAAAAAGTGATTAATCTCCACAACGATTAAGAGGATTTCGGCATGGGAAACAGTGAATATTTGCCAGAAATAACGAGAATTGCTGCAATAGAAGCCCTTGTAAAAATTCTGCGAAATAGAAAACACAGCAATTTCGTTCTTAGAGATATAGCAAAAAAGAGCAATCTTAAGCATGTAGATAGAGCTTTACTTAGCGAGTTAGTTTTTGGCGTTCTGAAGAATTTGTCGAAACTTGATTATTTATTATTGAGATTGCTCTATTCGGGTAAATTTCCATCGTATTATGGCTCGATGGCATTGCGAGTAGGGGCTTACCAAATAATGTCAACTTCAATTCCTCAATATGCTGCGGTAGATACGACAGTTGAAGCTATGAGAACTCTCGATGCTCATCCTAAAGAGCTCTCGCTAATCAATGCTGTATTACGGAAGTTCACTCATCGATGGAATAAAATAGAATTGCCAACGGACAATTTAAAGAGGCTAATGATACAATACTCTCATCCCGAATGGATTGTAAATCGATGGATTTCACGCTATGGTGTCAAGATGTGTGAGAAAATCTTGGCTGCAAACAACGAGAATCCACCCAAATCGTATAGAATTAATACACTTAAAATATCCCCGGCAATATTTCGGGAGTATTGTAAGGAAAAGAAATATAAGATTGTCAACTCTGTATTTCCAGAATATTTTAATCTCGAAAGTGATGTTTCCGCATCCGATTTCGAATTCTTACGGGAAGGATTCGTTTCAGTTCAAGATGCCGCTTTCGCAATACCAATTTATGCTATAAATCCTAAAGCAGACGAAAGAATTTTAGAGATCGGTGCAGCTCCTGGAGGCAAGACAACTCATATCATAGAAATGCTTAAAGGGGAAACAAATAATTTCTTTGCAATCGATATAAATCCTCGTCGAATGTTAGATATAAAGGAGAACCTTTTAAGATTGGAGCATCCGTTTCCTAATATGATTGCTTGCGATGGAACATTATTGCCATTTAGGTTAGGGTTCTTTGACAAAATTATTATAGATGTACCATGCTCTTCGCTGGGCATTATTCGTAGGCATCCTGAGATAAGGTGGCTTAAAACGCAGAAGATGTTGATAACCTTGGCAACCTTACAAAAGAAATTGATTAAATCCGCATTCGCACTTCTTAAACAAGGTGGACATATTTGTTTCACTACATGTACAACAGAGCCAGAAGAGAATCAGGGTGCATGGGATGTTTTTGTTAAGCTTGGATTGAAAATAAAACCATTGGATGAATATTTGCCTGAGCAATTCATCGAGGCAAATGGATTAATCGCACGAACATGGCCTCATCGTGATAATATGGATGGAAGCTTCACAATTGTCGGTGTGAAAGAATAGATTAATAAATCCATGCTATTCGATAATAAATATCGTAATATTATATATCACATAATTCGTAAATTTCCATATTTGATGTAACGGAAAACTTATGAGAATACTGGTTCACAGCATATACTTTCCACCAGAAGTAGGTGGACTTGAGACGCATGTCCTTACACTTTGTCAGGCATTACAGCGTTGCGGACACGACACAACAGTTGTGACTTCGCACTCGATGAAAGACACGCCTAAACATGAGGAATTTGAAGGTGTACCAGTGGTAAGAGTTTATTGTCCCAACAAGAAGTTCTTGGGATGGGTCTTAACTAGTTTTTTTGCCATACCTAAAATGTGGAAACTTTCTCGAAATGCAGACATAATGCACGCTCACACATTTCCGTCGATTGTCCCATGCATATTGTCAAAAAAATTCAGAAATAAGCCGTTAATTGCATCAATTCATACGAGCCACTTCCTTAGGCTTGCAAAAAAGCGATTCTGGCGGGAAGTGCTGGGTTATCTGCTTAGAAAACCAGACATCGTTCTCACTCCAAGTGAAGAGATCAAGGATGTTTCTTTGTCGATCGCACCGAAAATCGATGCTTATGCACTGGTCAATGCGGTTGATATCAATCGTTTCAAACTAACAAAGCCTGCAATAATAGTGAAGGACAATGAAAAAATTATCGTTGTTCCCAGAAGGCTTTTCGAGAAAAATGGGGTAGAGTTTGCCGTTCGGGCATTGCCGATAGTCTGTGAAAGATTCGATGCACATTTATACCTTATAGGTGACGGTCCCATGCGTCCCAGACTCGAAGCCTTGGCAGAGGAGCTTCAATTGAGTGACAGAGTACATTTTATTGTCGCACAGCCAAACGCTAAAATGCCTGCATTGCTCTCCAGTGCAGATGTCATTGTTATCCCGTCGCTTATGGAGGCAACCTCTGTTGCTGCATTGGAGTCTATGGCATGTGAGAAAGTTATCGTTGCTTCTAATGTGGGTGGTTTACCGGAGATTGTAACAGATGAAACGGGCTTTCTCGCTGAACCTGCGAACCCGAATGATCTGGCAGGAAAAATTATTAATGCATTATGTTTATCCGACGAAGTGAGAGTCGAAATGGGTCGCATAGCACGACAAAAAGTTACACAGCTATGGAGCACCGATGCATTAGCAGAGCGGGTCGAGCAATATTATCTTAAGGCAATTGAAAAAAATCTCACTAATAGATAATATACATTTGAATTTTAATTTTATGAATTTTCCGCTAAGATTCCTATAATTTACTATAACTCATTGCGACACATTATATTATCAAGTATTAACATCTAATGAGTGAATATAAAATCACATTCATTTGAATTCCACTTGTAATATTTCGGATAAGGTCAGATATTGCACTAATGGTTCTGAGCAATTATAAGGATGGTTGGGAAAAGGAACTCCAGAAATATCCTGGAATGATGCTTGAATACACACCATTAGACTTGGCGTGGAAAGCTTCGTATTATATAGGACTAAGGCAGGATTATCCTGTTTTTTTCGCTAAAAGTGGTTATTCATCATTTTTCTTATACGACCTTGAAAAACCATGGGTATACGATGTTTTCCGATTTTCTGCAGTTGATTCTGCGTTGGATGTATGTGATGTAAAACGTTATCAGGCGTTGCCCAAGGATCTTCCGGAGGCTTTGGAGTTTATTAAAACAATGGTCGATAGCGGTAGATTAGTTTGGATTTCGTGGTTTGATCCTCTTCTGGTTTATGGACTTGAAGTTTCTCCCGGTAGTCTTGCGGTTAATTGGTATCACCCCACTTTTGCACCCGATGGCTCTTCATGGGGTATGGATGAGCTTGCCAAATGGTGGGAATGGACTGATAATCCTGAGTCGAAAAAGCTCATCGCTCCATCTGAAATTAAGAGCAATGAATCGATTACTGAAAAGGATTTAGTTCCAAATTTGGCTGAGATGATTGTGAAGAACTTCAGGCAGCCTTTTATCGAAATGGACGAGAAGGAAAAAGTTCCAATGGGTTTGGCAGCATACGATGCCTACATAAAGGACCTTTCAAATCCTGACGTGGATTTTCTTGTCGAGAATGAAAATGGTGACCGTTCACGACTGGCTTGGTTTGATGCACCTATATATTCCCAGTGGACTCAAAATTACGCTCTTCATTCGTATTTTTACAAAATCTCCAGAGTTATTCCGCAGGATTTGCGAGAAAACCTAACAGAAGCTGCAGATTGTTTCGGGAATGCATATGCCAATTGGAAGAAATGGCATAAATTAGTTGGCAGAAAGGACGATGCCGACGAATTTCTTAGCTGTGTAGCTGATATGAAGAAGCGAACCCAAGCCGCAGAAAAAGTGAAACTAGCGAAAGCTGAAATAGAAAAAGCATTGGTTTTTCTGGAGAAAATTATTCCAGAACCGAAGAAAAAAAAGGTCGAAAAGCCGAAACCTGATAAAAAAACTGGAAAAAAATAATTACAATATCTTTCCTTAGCTACACTTATTACGAAAATGTTCTTCAAAAAGTTAGCCAAAATTTTTATTCTGCTTATTCTAATATTCCTTCTCTTCATTGTAGGATTGATTACATACACAATTTTTCAGGTCCGAAATATCGAATGGTATGCTCATAATAATCCTAAAGTTACCAATATGATGATTCAGAATGACGATGCAGATATTGCCAATCCGACTTACGTGCCAATTGAGCAGATTTCTCCTTGTCTTATTCGTGCAGTATTACTCTCAGAAGATGTTGCATTTTTCAGCCACTGCGGAGTTGATTGGGCGGAATTCAGATTATCGATGGAACAGAACTGGAAGCGAAAAGAGGTTTATCGTGGGGGTTCTACAATAACTATGCAACTCGCACGCAATCTTTTCCTTTCCCCTTCACGAAACCCAGTAAGGAAAATACAAGAAATAGTTATAGCCATTGTTATCGAACGTAATTTATCCAAACGACGCATACTTGAGTTATACCTTAACGTTGTCGAGTGGGGACCTCATGTGTATGGTATCCAGAGTGCAGCAATGTATCATTATGGCATTCCTGCTTCGAAGCTTACCGTTAAGCAATCCTGTGCTTTGGCATCGATTCTTCCAGCACCGACGAAATGGAATCCAAAAGACCCCACGAGAAGATTAGAAAAACGTATTAAAAATCTTCACCGCAAATACAATACATTTTCCAAAGTAATACCAGATAAGGCTCTTAAGTAAAATGAAGCATAAAAAAGAGTAAGAACTGAGGAGTATATTGCTCTAATCGGTTTCTTCCTCGCATTTACACCGACTCAGGATTTCAACCTTAGGTTTTTCAAGGATAAATGAACAAATTTCCTTGCAGTTTTCCTTATCTAAGGGATTCCCGATTAGCGTTATTTTTTCAAGGGAATCTAGCTTTTCTAGAGCTTTAATTTTGAAAGTTGAAATATTATTCATACCTAAGTTGATTTCCCTGAGCTTTTTGCATGATTTTAAAGCAGAGATTTTTATCTCCGATATGTTATTCTGCATGAGATTCAAGTATTCCAATTTTTTGCATGACGAAAGTGGAGACAGATTAATTTCTTCTAGTTGATTGGAGTAAATTGTCAGATATTTCAATTCCCTGCATTTTTTTAGCGGTGATAAGTCTATGGTTAATAAATAGTTATATTCAAGAATCAAGGTTTCTAGGGCTTCACAATTATGCTCGAGACCTAACAGGCATTTTGGATCGCTTAAGCCAAGGTCATTAAAATATAAGCCGATAACTTGATCCTTTGAGTTACGAGTTATTTTATGCTCAGGGATTGTGTCTCCATTGAGAACCAAAGCTCCTTTTTCACCGTAAACTGTTACAACTATGAATGGCACTTCCAATCTCAGAACAACTGTATCCCAGTATGCATAGACTCGAGTTTTATAATTGCCTGAAGATAGATATGAAACGTCATAGGTAACCTCGAATGGTGCGATTGTATCTTTTACAGGAGGGTATTGGAAAAAAACAAACAGAACTGAATCTGCTATCGGAGAAACGTCGAGTTTGATCGACAATTTTTCTTTGATCTCTTCGTTTTTTGAGGGAGTTATTACTTTAAGCCATCGTCCATCACCATATACTGCATTGTCTGATTCCTTGATTTTACTGAGTTCCCCAGAAAATCCCAATGAAAAAAGAACAATTAACAATGGTAATACTTTATATATAACGTTCATATTTAATACTCCTTTTTGAAATAATTCATTTGATTAATTTTAATATTAGCTTAATTGAAATGATCTCTTGAATAAGCTTTTTCCATAAAAAAATTATAAATAATATAGATAATTTTAAACTATAAACCAAGATTACGAATAGATAATAATGCACAAAAATTACAACTTAATCGATCTTAAGTAGCATCGATTGTCATTCAGGATTTTGGAAATCAACGCCTTGCGTATTTTCGTCACTTTCCATTTGCTTCTCGATATCTATCCACATAAGCTCGATATATTTCTCGGATAAATTTAAAAGTTTAATCAAAACTTTTGTTTCATCGAAAGCCATAGCCTGTAATGTTAATTCTCCATTGCATCGATCCAAAATCTGGATCTCCCATTCGAGGAGACCTTGCGCAATTTCAGCACCAGTGTCAAGCTTTCCCTCCGGTACAAATTCAGAATATTCCATTGTTTGGTCAAAGTGTTCTTTATACGGTTTAAGATATTTGTTATAAATCTCCCAAAATATTTCACGGAAATTAATCGTTGTTACAATTATTTCAACTTCACTCCCAATAACTGACATATTCTCAGTGCTGAAATAGAAAATTATTCTGGCATCTCTTGTAATCACTTCATCGTTGAACGTATATTTGCCAATACCTTCAACGAAATCAGAGCTTATACCCTCTGGTTTGTTCTCACCGATATTCTGAATTGGTGAACCGAATTGAACACCTTGGAAAGCATCGAAACACACACCATAAACTGAACCTACAATTATTAAAGAGATTATTATGAGCTTCAATGTCATATTTCCTCCCATCGATGTTTTAGGTCTATTTTGGCATTATTTTCAAGCATTTGAAATTTTTAATTCTTAATTTATAAAAGTGCTTAATTTACGATTTCAATACTCTATAGAATTAAAATTTACTGTTCCGAACCTTTATCTGGTTTCATATCTGTGAAAATTTCCTTAACCATTGCCAGTGAACCGAGTGTTGCTGATGCGTCGTATGGAATAAACATCTTGCTGCTTTTTCCATCCGCGATCTTTGCAAGAGCTTCTAAATATTTGATTGTTATAAGATCCGGCGTTGGATTACCATTGTGAATAGCGCGATAAACGCGTTCTATAGCTTGTCCTTCACCTTCAGCAACGGTTAGAAGCTTGAATTTGTCGGCATCTGCAACTTTTTTAATTGCTTCCGCTTCCCCTTCTGCTCTTAATATTTTCGCCTGCTTTTCACCTTCGGCTTTAAGAATTGCAGATTGCTTAACTCCTTCCGCCTCGAGAATCACAGCTCGACGTTCTCGTTCAGCTTTCATCTGACGATGCATTGCTGCGGTAACATCACTAGGTGGTTCGATTCGTTGGAGTTCCACCCGGGTTACTCGAGCACCCCATTTATCTGTTGCCTCATCAAGAATTGTTCGAAGCGTTGTATTTATTTTTTCCCGTGAAGTCAGTGACTCATCGAGTTGAAGGTCTCCTATTACGTTACGAAGGTTGGTCTGGGCTAATTTTGTGGATGCAAGATAGAAATTAGCAACATTGTAAAGCACTTTGATGGGATCAGTAATTTCGTAATAGACCACAGCATCAACAGCAACGACAACATTATCTTTCGTTATTACCTCTTGAGGGGGAATGTCAACAACCTGTTCTCGCATATCAACTTTGCGTATTTTCTCGAAGAATGGTACAATAATTCTCAATCCTGCGGTCACTGTTCTATTATATCGTCCTAAAAGTTCCACCACTCCCTTTTGCCATGGTCGGATAATTCTTATCGCGGATACTAATATTATGAAGAGAAAAAACGCTATTATTATTATCAAAACGTTAAACATAAAACCTCCTTGGTTAAATCTATGACTAATTTATTTTGTATACAACCAGATGTGCACCATCAATCTTATCAACTATAACCTTTTCATCATAACGGATTTTCTCGTTAGCTTGTGCAATCCAGAGTTCCCCTTCGATCTTAACTTCTCCAAAAATTCCTGGAATAATAGTTTTAGTAACAAAAGCTGTTTTGCCTACTAATCGCTCTGCGCCAACTTTATACGTTTCTTTTTCCTCCTTCTTTTTCATGAATACTTTTACTATAATAAGGGAGGCTATTGATATCACGAAGAAGATCGCAATTTGAAACGGTTGGCTTGCACCTAAAAGAGCTGAAAAACCCGCTATAATCGCACCGATCCCAAACCAGATTAATACAAAACCGGGTACAAATATCTCAGTGATTATAAATATACCACCGATAATAAACCATAATAGATAGTCTCTCATATATGTCCTCCTCGAGTGGAGTAAGTTTTATTGAATGTTTTGAGGATATATAAATAATGCTTTTTCTCTAAAAATATCAAGTATGGAATTCTTATAAAATAAATATTAATGGGAAATTTTATATTATGCTAATTGTTTAAATTAAAATTCATGTATATTAAATTCATTGGATTATAACAGCAAATTTAAAGAGATATTGCTATTAATTATACTAATGCTTTGGAAAACATCAAAATTACTTGACTTAAATATTGCAATTTCATTCTTTATTAACATTTAGAGGAGGAAATAGTGACTAATTCTCAACGTGAAAAATTGTTAGCCAGACGACCAGAAAATATACTGAATATTATTGGAGAGAATTCGCAGTTATTAGTTATGAATTCAAAAGACATTTTCGATACGTTATTCAATGATAAGTTAATAATAATGGCTTGTAATGCGCGAATTCCGCTTGTTATACCGGGAATAATGCGTGCTGCTGAGGAGATGGATTCAATTGTTGCATTTGAACTTGCTAAAACCGAAGCTAATCTATCTGGAGGATATACAGGACAAACCCCTAAGAAGTATGTTGAGGAAATAATTAACTATGCTTGGAAAGAAAGATTTTCAATGCCTTTCTTTATACATGCCGATCATACAACCGTTAAAGAACCTACTGAGGATGTTGTAAAATATGACGAAGATCTCATGAATGCACAATACAATGCTGGATACACTAGTTTTGCTATCGATGCATCGTATTTAGAACTGGAATACAATATTGCAGTCTCAATTAGATTAGCAGTTCCGGTTATAGAATGGGGATTAGGTCTTGAAGTTGAGGTTGGTGAGATTGCTGGTGCTGCTGGTAGATTGACCACTGTTGGTGAGGCTGTAAAATTCATTGAAGCGTTAAATTTGGCAGGTGTTCAACCCAATCTTTTAGCAATTTCTAATGGCTCAAAACATGGCAACTATGCACCGGGGGAAGAGATTCATATTGATCTCGAGCGAACATTGGATATTTTCAACTCCATACGTAAATGGAATGTTTCAATAGCTCAACATGGAATCACGGGTACTCCTCTTCACCTTATGGGTAAATTTGCTGACCACGGAATCCGCAAAGGGAATGTGGGAACTATTTGGCAGAATATCTCTCATAAACATTTCCCCGCAGACCTTTTCAAGCAAATGACAGAATGGGCGAAGATTAACAATAAAGATATCAAATATGCCACAGCACAGTTTAAAAAAGATATAGATTCCATTCCCGAAGAAAACAAGGAAGCCATTGCAGGTGAGGCATATATTGTTGCAAAGGAATTTTTCGAGGCATTTAGGTCGGGTGGCAGTGCTACTATTTTAGCTGAGAAACTAACTAATGAACCGTAGATTTATTGATACTAAGGATTGAAAGGTTTAAGCTTAATGAAAATTTATATTCTAACGATATTCCCTGAGCTTTTCTCGTCGTATCTTAATCATGGTCTTGTTGACAAAGCCCAGAAAAATGATCTACTTGAATTTAAGCTGGTAAATTTTAGGGATTTTACTAAGGATTTACATAGAACTGTGGATGATATCCCTTACGGTGGTAAAAGCGGAATGGTTATCAAACCAGAACCTGTTATTAATGCATTCAAGTCGATTCCAGATAGTATCCGAGTAGATTGTAAAAGTATTGTTCCCTCAGCAAGAGGTGTGTTATTCACGCAGAAGTATGCGCGTGAACTTGCTCAGCAAAAATCATTAGTATTCTTTAGTGGGAGATATAAGGGTTTCGATCAGCGAATTGTGTATTTGATGAATGCTAAAGAATTTTCTGTGGGTGATTATGTTCTTCAGGGCGGTGAGTTACCAACAATGATTATGATCGATGCGATTATTAGAAATATCCCCGGTTTTCTTGGTGATGAGCTTTCTTCTGAAACAGATTCATTCTCGTCAGATGTGAACATTTTGTCTGCTTTTGATTTTACCCGTCCGAGAGAATTTTTAGGCAAGAAAGTACCCGATGTTTTATTTTCGGGGAATCACAAGGCTATAGATGAATGGAGACGAAAAGAATCGATAAGACTCACATTAGAAAGACGTCCCGACCTTATTCAGGATGCGGATTTAACCGATATTGATTGAGATATTTGTTAGAATTATATTAAAAAAGTTTATGTAGTAAAAAATCCTAATGTGTATAGTAACTCTCTTATGAACAACATATTGATGCTTTGAAAACATATTAAGGGATTAGTTTTAATTACGCTAAGACTGTTTATTGTTTTTAACAAGATAATCTCGCCATAATTTTTCTATATCAGGATTTTCTTCAAAGAATTTTAGAAGCTGAATTAGTCGGTATTTTGTGTTTTTTCCGATATAATGCTCTATATTGCATGCCTGAGGTATTGCCGTGTTTTCATCTATTCCCAAAAGATTATTAAGAAATTGTACGAGTATTTCATGTTTGGCGTATACTTTTTTTGCTATCCTTTTGCCGTTTGCTGTAAGACGAATATATCCATATTTCTCGTGTTCTGCATAGTTTGCTTCAACTAATCGAGAAATAGCAGCAGTAACTGAAGAAGGTTTGACTTTCATTATTTTGGCTAAATCTTTTACCCGAGCAACTCCTTTTTTATACTGGAGTAAAAGAATTGCCTCAAGATAATCTTCTAATGTCGATGATAGCTCATTCATTTCTAAAAATTTGTTAGTTCAATCTAAAATATAATAGTTTCAATGAATTTTATAAACAAGAAAAAACTATATGGGTCGAAAACTCTCAGGAAGAATGTAAATTTCTATCCGATTTCCGCAATATTTTGGTCGGAAAAGGATCTTGAGCGATGGGGTAGGAGAGGGAGGATTGGAATTTCCAATAGAGTAAACCAATTCACCGGAATCTCTTATCGTAGAATAAAAAACTGATGCTTCTGGATATAGTTCCGGATGTGCAAGTAGACGATTGCTGTAATGTGTTGTAAGAATATAATAATCGGCATTGTTGCGTCTAAGAAACTCAGCTGGATCTTCAAAGATATCGTCTTGCAGTTTGATTGATTTGATATAGTGATTTGCAATTTTCTTTCCAATTTTTCGAAGTTGAGAGTCTTTTTTTCGTCTTATAAGGGTTCTATAAGGTGGCATATATATGATTTTCTTATTATGTGAGTTTTCTAGAAAAGCCATTCTTGTTGTTACTAGAATTGTA
Organism: uncultured bacterium; assembly: GCA_964562425.1. Taxonomy (GTDB): domain Bacteria; phylum UBP14; class UBA6098; order B30-G16; family B30-G16; genus JAUWMV01. The sequence continues at coordinate 2,224 of CAZLTJ010000013.1, read as the reverse complement.
TCGGAGGGATTGGCTTTCTTGATCGTTTCGTAATTTGATTTAAGTTCATTATAATCCCAGAGAAATAGTCTATTATCCACTGCAAGGATTGTTTTATCTGAAGGTATATTCTCAATTATCCATTCCCGTGCAATATCATAAGTTATTGGCAAATTCAGATACCTAATCCATCCTATATTATAAGCCATAGGTTCAATGAGAATAATTCCAGAAATTAAAAATGCAACAAGTTTATTTTTTAATGCAATCTTATTGATGAAAAATCCACTACCAATAGCAACAATGGGAACTATGAGCAATGAATACCGGGCGAATACTACTTTCCAGAAAAAAGTTACAAGGAGGAATGTAATTGGAAAAGAAAGAATGACTATCATAAGTTTCCTTTTTTCTTTAGGGATGAAAAAGATCCCTAAGATTGAAGCAATCAAACCCAATGTTCCCAGTGCATAGTCCAGATTGTAAAAATTCTGGAATAATCCAATAGGACGATTTTCGAAACCTAAATGACCCTCGGACATATGGATTGTAGTACGTGCACAATCCCTTGCGAAATGGACAGGATTGGTAATAATAAAAGGTGAAAAAATGAAGAAAACTATCAAGGCTATAAGGATTGCTAAAAAGATTTTCTTTATGGATTTATTAATTGACTTTGATATATATAACTGTGATAAGAAAGGTGCAACTAAAACTAAACCACCTAAGTATTTTGTGGATGCTGCGAGACCTGCAAATATTGCTGAGATAAAAAAATTCTTTACTTCATTTGAATTGTAATATTTCAATGCAAAGAGAATAGATAAAGAAATGAACATCGTCATAAATGTATCTGGAGTAAATCTTTGAGATTCAAGGACACACAATGGAGAAATTGCAACTAATAATGCAGGGAAAAATGAATATTTTTTCAGAAAATACTTCGATATCCTAAATATTACCCAGATTGTTATAATTCCAAACAATACAGAAAATCCTCGACCTAATATTGAGAGGATAGTTGTGTCATAGTTGTAGCTTAACCAGAAAAGATTCCAATCAGGTGCGAAACCTAATAGTTTAAAAAAGCACCAAGCCAAACTTCCAACGATAAGTAAAAAATAGATTAAAAAGGAGGGGTATGTGAAATAATGTGGATTTAAATCACCAGTAACTGCCATTCTTATTGTTCTAGTTATATTAAGATCCTCATCGTGCCAGTATCCATGAGGTAAGCCAAAGAATAGAAAACTTAATCGCAAGACTAATGCAATTAAAATAATAACCCAAATGGTTGTTCTTTCTCTCGAATTCATTTTAAGCACCTTGAATATATATTAAACCCTTTTTGAATATAATTACTTTAATTCACATAGATAAATGGAATTTTCTGTGTTCCAATAAAATTTCATATTATAAAGAATGAATTTTTTCATTAGAGCAAATGTTGAGGATTTGTTTTTAGAATATGTACAATTTTTGATAGTAATTTTTCTATTGAAATAAAATATCTTTTTGCTTGACTTCATTCGAGTGATTTCTAAATTTGTTCTAGCTGGAAGTTTATTTTTAATCGGATTGTTATAAAAATAAAGCTTTATGGCATTTTAATGGTTGCAAATGATTTTGAAATGACTCATTAAAGAGTTATAGCGGATTTTTGTTCTTTGAAAATATAATATGAGTGGTGATCTTTAAGCGGCTGTAGCATCTGAAGAGATGCAACAGTTATTTGAGCAGGAAAATAATCTATTTATGATTGAATGGAGAGTTTGATCCTGGCTCAGCGCGAACGCTGGCGGCGTGCCTAACACATGTAAGTCGTGCGTGAACTCTCAGCAATGGGATATTAGCGCGGCGAACGGGTGAGTAACACGTGGATTACCTACCCCTAAGTTCGGGATAACCTTGGGAAACTGAAGATAATACCGGATGTGGCTTTCGAGTCAAAGGTGGCCTCTGATGCAAGCTACCGCTTGGGGAGGGGTCCGCGGCCTATCAGGTTGTTGGTGAGGTAATGGCTCACCAAGCCTAAGACGGGTAGCCGGTCTGAGAGGATGATCGGTCACACGGACACTGAGACACGGGTCCGACTCCTACGGGAGGCAGCAGTGGGGAATTTTGCACAATCTGCGAAAGCAGGATGCAGCGACGCCGCGTGGGGGATGACGGTCTTCGGATTGTAAACTCCTTTTACAGGGGAAGAATCCTACGAGTTATAATACAACTCGTAGCTGACGGTACC